>JAVWLC010000153.1:0-6139 GCA_036638175.1 Raoultibacter sp.
CGTGTCGGACGTTGTGTGTCTCCACGAGCTCTCTGAATTGAGGATCATCCTGCATTCCTACACCAAACCCGTTCATAACGGCAATGGCATCGCGATAACCAACAAGATCCTTATACGCTAAGCGCTCAATGAAAACGCCAGTATTTGATTCGGTTTTCTGTAAAGCCGATCCAGCATCTTGTTCATCCTGCTGTTTAACGATTTCAGTGGTCTCTTTGTCTTGAGGCTGGTTAAACGGCATAACCGAACGAAGAGGATTGTCTCCATGCTCCACCTTCATGATGAAGGGCGAAGATGCAAGACCAAGAAAATCCTGCGAGATCATGTCGGTCATATCTTCGAGATCTTCACGCGTGAGGCCAAACTCTTCAAGTTTGTCGAGCGCGAGGCGCTGTAACTGCTCGGCGCATTGAGAAACTTCTTCAGGTGCCATATATGGTTCAAGCTTTTCGAAAATATACTCTGCCAGCGAGCGCTCTTTCAGCTTGCAGGCAAGGCGCCACGCTTGGCGAAGGCCATCGATGGCAGCACTGTCGGGCATGTACGTTCCGTGAGTCGCCTTCTCGAAGGCGGCAAGGTAGAGGTGCATACCCAAAACGGCATCACCCGAAGCACACGCCTGAGCGGCGCGGCGGAGGTACTCAGCCGAAGTGTTGTTTGTTTCATTATTAGGACTTGGGGAGCTGTTTTTGTCCGCATCATTTTCAAACATTTTTTCTCACCCCTTTTCGCTCGTATGGGCATATGCTAATTGTTGAATATCAAGTATCATTTTATTATGCCAGTCCCCCGTTATACGCGGAAAGCAAATATTTATTCATATCGTCACAAAACACAAACAGAAAACCCACCATTTCACTTAGGTTATTACATTACTGCATTTTGTGCTCATGGAGAAATCTTTTACAAACAAAAAAGTGGCATTGACGGAAATTCATTCATTCCAATCGAGGATTTCCCAGCCCTCACGCCTTGCGGTCCTCGCCAGAGGCTTGTCAGGCGTTACCGCATAGGCATGACGAGCAATGGAAAGAAGTGTTCGATCAGAGTGATGATCACCATACGCGTAGCCAAGTTCCCACTTTCCTGCTCCATAGTGCTCATCAGCGAATTGACGGATTGCCTTAAGCTTCTCTTCGCCCTCAATAGGCTTACCCTCGACCTCGCAAGTATACCGCCCCTCAGAATCAACGTGCATTCGAGTTGATACCTGATGATCAAAACAGTGAAGCGCCATAGCGCGCAAAATGATGGGCTCAAAGGTAGCCGAAACGATCACAACCTCATGACCTGCTTCGGTATGCGCACGCATAGCCTCATCTGCCTTCTTGCGAAACTGTGGATCGACAATTTCGTCGTAAAACTTTTTCATGATTTCATCGGCTTCTTCGCGCGGCATGCCTAAAAATGCTCGAAAAACCAAGCCGCGTACCCAGCTTTCATTTTGAGGAAGACGCAGCTTATAAGCAGCCGCCCACAGAAGAATTCGGATGACAACTGAGTTTTTGAGCATCTTGCGCCGGATAAGATACCGAACAAGCATGACGGGCGAATTGCCGTTGATGCTTGTTCCATCAAAGTCGAATACAGCAAGCTGCACGGGGGATTCGCCCCGTGCAGCTTTTTCGTTATCAAATTTTATGTCGGCCATTCCCCTAGTTTCCACCTGTGTCATCGGCCGAGTCGATGCGAGTGGGCAATTGTTACGCTGCCTTACTCGTCGATCTCGTCGATACAATCAACGAACTGTGAATTATACAGCTCCGAATAGAAACCGCCAAGGGAAAGTAATTCTTCGTGCGTTCCTTGCTCAACAATGTCTCCTCCTTGAATTACCAAGATGAGATCTGCCGACCTAATTGTTGAGAGCCTATGCGCAATAACAAACGAAGTTCTGCCCTCCATGAGGTTATCCATAGCCTTCTGAATACGTTCTTCAGTTCGAGTGTCAACCGAGCTGGTTGCCTCATCGAGGATAAGCATGCGGCGGTTGGCAAGAATCGCTCGCGCAATGGTAAGCAACTGGCGTTGACCTTGGCTGATATTGCTTGCGTCCTCATTGATTTCCATGTCATAGCCGCCGGGCTGCGTCTGAATGAAGTGGTGGGCATAGGCTGCTTTAGCCGCAGCTTCGACCTCTTCATCTGTCGCATTCAGATCGCCATAGCGAATATTTTCACGCACCGTACCCTTAAACAACCAGGTATCTTGAAGCACCATGCCAAACATTGAGCGCAAATCATCACGCGAGAAATCGCGAATATCATGACCCCCGATACGAATGGCACCACTGTTGACATCATAGAAGCGCATAAGCAACTTGACCATCGTGGTCTTGCCAGCGCCGGTAGGACCAACAAGTGCAACCGTCTGGCCTTCGGTTACCTGAGCGGAAAAGTCATTGATGACAATCTTGTCAGGCGTGTAACCAAATGTCACATGATCGAACGCCACATCACACCCGACATCTTTCGTCTTTGCTGTCGGCTTCTCTTCGACTTCTTCAGGCTCTTCGAGAAACTCAAACACACGCTCTGCTGCGGCAGCCATCTGCTGCAGCACGTTGGAAACCTGTGTCAACTGGGTGATGGGCTGCGTGAAGTTCTTCACGTACTGGATGAATGCCTGGATGTCGCCAACTGTAATAACACCTTGAACGGCAAGGAAGCTACCTGCAATTGCAACGGCAACATATCCAAGGTTGCCCACAAATGTCATGATCGGCATCATAAGACCTGAAATAAACTGCGACTTCCATGCAGATTCGTACAGCTTTTCGTTCGTAGTATCAAAGCGCTGCGCCGCTTCGGCTTCTTGATTGAAGGCTTTCACAACAGCATGGCCAGAGAACGTTTCTTCTACTTGCCCATTAATCAAGCCCAACGTTTTTTGCTGCGCCTTAAAATAGCCCTGCGATCGTTTGACAACCAACATGACAAGCACCATCGAAATCGGCAGCATGACTACCGTAATGAGCGTCATAAGCGGATTGATCGAGAGCATCATGATTAGCACGCCAATGATGGTGGTCAGTGACGTTATAAGCTGCGTAATGCCCTGGTTTAGGCTTTGTCCGAGGGTATCAACATCGTTGGTAATACGCGAAAGCGTATCGCCAACCGAGTTACGTTCGAAATAACCAAGCGGCATCTTGTCAATCTTCTCTGAGATTTGCTTGCGCATCAAGTAGCTTGTTTTCTGCGAAACAGAACTCATCATCCATCCCTGAATAAACGAGCAAATCGCTGAAAGCACGTAAAGACCAAGCGTAAACAGTAAGATTTGAGCAATCGTATCAAAGTTGATACCGCCCGTACCGGCAATTTTGGCACCAATACCGTTAAAAAGTTCGGTCGTTGCAGTAGAGAGCACCTTTGGACCGATGATGTTAAAAATAGTCGAACCGATGGCGAAGATGAATACAACAACGAGTGCCACTTTGAAATTACCCATAAACTTGAGCATTTTTAAAAGTGTTGCTTTGAGGTTCTTGGGCTTTTCACCAGCCATCATTGCACCAGGACCGTGTCCGCCGCCAAAACCACCGCGCTGGGGGCCTTTTTTCTGATCTGCTGCGCTCATTGAGCATCACCTCCTCCCAGTTCCTCTGCCGAAAGTTGCGAAAGAGCAATCTCGCGGTAGGGTTCACAATCAGCCATAAGCTGCTCATGCGTACCCTTCCCAACTACCTGACCTTCATCCAAAACGATGATCTGATCAGCGTTCAGCACTGTTGAAATGCGCTGCGCAACGATAATAATGGTGGTATCTCCTAGCTTCGTATGAAGCGCTTGGCGCAAAGCCGCATCAGTTTGATAGTCAAGCGCCGAGAAACTATCGTCAAACAAGAACGCGCGAGCCTTGGTCGCAAGGGCGCGGGCAATAGCCAACCGCTGGCGCTGACCGCCCGAAACGTTTGTGCCACCCTGAGACACAGGAGCTTCCCATCCCTCATCCTTTGAGGTAATGAAGTCGATGGCTTGCGCTATCTCGGCCGCTTTGCTCACTTGCTCTTCTGACATGTTCTCATCGGCATACGCGATGTTTGACTCTATGGTGCCTGAGAACAAGAATGCCTTTTGCGGCACATAGCCGAGATTCTCACGTAATGTTTCTTGTGAAAGATTGCGAATATCAACACCATCAAGCGTGATTGATCCGCTCGATACATCATAGAAACGCTCAATTAGCTTGATCACGGTTGACTTACCTGATCCCGTTGATCCGATAATTGCCGTAGTCTTTCCTGGTTCAGCCGTGAAATCAACGTGTTCGAGTACGCATGCTTCGGAATCTGCATATTTAAAGCTCACATCATGAAATGCGATGGTAGCACCACCGCTGAATGAAAGGTGCTTGTCTTCGTTTTGAGCAGGGTCACAGATACTTGGCTTTGTTTCGAGGACTTCGTTCACACGCTGAGCGGCCACATCAGCACGAGGAAGCATGATTGAGATCATACCAATCATCAAGAAGGACATGATAATAACCATAGCGTAGGTAATAAACGCAATCATATCGCCTGTTTGAATGGTTCCATTATCGATATACGAACCGCCAACCCATACGATAAGGACCGATACGCCGTTCATGACAAGCATCATGACAGGCATCATAAAGGTCATCACGCGGTTCGTGAATAGTTGCGTCTTCATAAGATCGGTACTGGCGGCATCAAACCGTGCCTCCTCAAACGCCTGCCGATCAAACGCCCTGATAACAGGAAGGCCCGTGAGAATTTCTCGCGACACAAGGTTTACACGGTCGATAAGCTTCTGCATCATCTTGAATTTCGGCATAGCAACCACCATAAGCAGCGCAACAAGAATGCCAATAACTATGACAGCAACCACAATAATCCAGCTCATCGCAAAGTTCGTATTTGAGATCATGACGATGCCTCCAATTGCAAGAATTGGGGCATACAAGACCATGCGCAGGAGCATAACGCTCACCATTTGTATTTGCTGAATATCATTGGTGCCACGCGTAATGAGCGAGGCAGCAGAAAAGCCTTGCACCTCAGCATCGGAAAATGCAATGACCTTTTTAAACAAACGCTCACGAAGCTGCTTGCCGATTTTTGCCGCAGTGCGCGAAGCAATAAGACCAACCAAGATCGCCGCAATCATACCAAGGCCAGCAAGCCCAAACATGATAGCGCCGATTCGGAGCAAATAGCCCATCTGCATTGCGCCCATGTCATAACCGAGCGCTTCATATTCACCAATTGCTGCTTGAACAGCTTGCTGCTGAATGAGCGAATCGCCAACATCGCCCATCTCGGATTTCGCTTTATCCACCATCTCGAGAAGCTGGTCTTTTGTGACCGCACCCGAATTGTAAGCATCCTTGAGCTGCGCTAGATCAAAATCAGGGATCTGCCCTGCATAGTAAACCGTTACAAGCGGCACAGCCAAGATGGAATCAAGCTGTTCAATTTCTTTTCGCCCCGTATCATTAAGCTTGTACGTGCCTGTATCAGTCTCGGTATACGCCGACCGCACCGTTGCTTCATTCTGTTCAGGCAGCAACATGCACACTGTATCAAAGGTATCAGCTCGCATCTCATCGAGCGCAACGTGCTCGACACCTGACTGCTGAATCCCTACATCAACAATGTGCGAGGTATAACGCGGAAGCGAAAGATCGGTGAATGCCTGTACGATCAACAGCAAAACGACAAGCAGAACAGCAATCTTCGAGTCCTTGAGAAAACGGATTATTCGCATGAGGTTCCTTTACAAGTCTTTCTTTTACTACCAGTTATTATTACGAATGAGGGCACGGGTGAACACATACATCACCTGTACCAGCTTCCGACTGTTGTTCATGGAAATCAACAATTCTATTTAAGGTGACAAGCAGATGATCGATTTCATCGGCCCCCACATATTCGATGAGCTCATTAAGATGCT
This sequence comes from Raoultibacter sp., assembly GCA_036638175.1. Classification (GTDB taxonomy): domain Bacteria; phylum Actinomycetota; class Coriobacteriia; order Coriobacteriales; family Eggerthellaceae; genus Raoultibacter. The sequence continues at coordinate 5,919 of JAVWLC010000153.1, forward strand.
TTTCACGAAGTCGATAAGCTTCTTTCGCAACGGCAGTTCCTTGCTCGGTAAGCTCTAAAGATACTGCCCGATAGTCCTCACTCACCCGATTACGAACGACATAGCCCTTTTCTTCAAGCAGCTTCAATGTCTGAGACAAGGCGCTTGGGGTCATCTGCATGCGCTCAGAGAGGATACGCGGTTGAATTGTATCTTCAAACTCAAGACGCGCCATGTAGATA
>JAVWLC010000154.1:0-6109 GCA_036638175.1 Raoultibacter sp.
ATTCACCGCGATAGGAAAACGTGAGGTCAACATAGCTTTCGGTTTTTGGATCGGCAAAATCGCTTCTGAGACTTTTTGTGCTGCGCACATCTCCTGATGCTTCGCCAAAGAGGGCAAAGGTGATTGCGTCAAAGATGGTTGTTTTGCCAGCTCCGGTGTCACCACAGATGAGGTAGATTCCCGTATTGCCGAGGTCAGACAGCGGGATTTCTGTTGTGTTTGCGTAGGGTCCAAAGCCGCAGACGGTGAGATGAGTTGGCTTCATGAAAGCACCTCCTGCGCCGTGTTGGATAGCGCGCTTTCAAATGCTTTGTGAGCAAGCTCCCTTTGTTCATCGGAAAGTTCTTCGCCATTTTGCTGTAAATAGAACCGCTCAAACAGCTCAAGGGGGTCGGTCTGTGAAATGTCAGGCGCATTGCGGGTTGTATCGGTTTGGGTGCGCGTCCGTGTGTTGTCGTAGTCGACCGCCATGGCGTTTGGGTACGCTGCTCGAATACGAGCCAGGGCATCAATTGCTGGGTCCTCATCAGTCAAAACAACGTGAAGATAGTCGTCAGACTTGCTAGCGGTAACAACATCATCGGCAAGCAGGCTCGCAAGCGGCCCCTTGATTTCACGCATATCATGCAGGGGCTCAAGGGGAAGGAGCGTGATGGAAATGGTTCCCTTAGGGCCAAGTTCAACAAGAGTTGCCGACTTTGGATATTTGATTTCAGAGAAGGAATACTTAAGCAAAGAGCCAGCGTAACGCACTTCATCGCGGCCAATACGCTGGGGACGGTGGATATGCCCCAGAGCAACATAGTCAAAATCAGCAAAAACGCTCGCGTCTACGTTGTCGAGCCCGCCCACGCTCAGCTCTGAGTCACTACGCTCGGGTTCTGCTGTGCCGCTAAAACCGTGCGCAACGCAGCCGTGTAATCCTGGCCGATATCTGCGTCGGGAAAGAAAGCGCGTACATGAGCAGGCTTCATGAAGGGGAGCAGCCAGAAGGTGACGGGACCGTGTTCATCTTCAAGGGAGTGGTGTGTCACTCGTCCATCGAAGATGGGTGCAAGATGAATACCTTGGCGCGTGAGCAACCCTGAAACATACGCCACGCGTTCGGCTGAATCGTGATTGCCAGGAATTGCGTAGCAGGGAAGTCCTGCGGTTGCCACTTCGGTAAAAAACCAGTCGAGGAGGCAAACTGCCTCGGCACTTGGTGAGCTTTTGTCATAGAGATCACCCGCAAGGAGCAGGGCGTCCACGCTATGATCCCGCGCGGCTGCCAGCACCGCCTCAAGGGCGAATCGCTGGTCTTCAATGAGCGGAAAACCGTTTACTTGCTTACCAATATGTAGATCTGCGAGGTGCAGGATCTTCATGAACTCCTCCTGACGTAAAGCGTACCTGTGCATTATAAAGGTAGCGAAAGCGGGCAGGTGCCGTACATTTCGCAGAACTGTGATGGAGACGTGAACGCATGTTTGCATCATGTCGTATACTTGCAGTATGGATAAACTTGAACGGATTAAGCAAGAACTTAATAGTGTCCCTGCGCTGCCTGGTGTCTATCTCTGGAAAGATAAAGAGGGCCAGGTCATATACGTCGGCAAGGCGAATCAACTGCGTGCGCGTATGCGCCAATACGTAAACTTTCAGGATGATCGTGTAAAGATTCCGCTGCTTGTTGAGCAAATTGAAACCTTCGATTATATTTTGACTGAAAACGAGCACGAAAGCCTTGTACTCGAAAAGAACCTCATAAACCAGTACTCACCTTACTTCAACGCGGACTTCAAGGACGATAAGAGTTATCCGTTCATCGCCCTCACCAAAGGCGATGTGTTCCCCGCAATCAAATATACGCGCGAAAAAAAGCGTGCCGATACCCGCTATTTTGGGCCCTATACCGATAGTCGCGCCGCGCGCGAAATGGTGGATATTGCCCGCAGGGTCGTACCGCTTTGCGCCTCGTCCTGTGCCGATTGGCGGCGCATGAAGCGCAAGCTGGAAAACGAGGACCTCTCGGTCTTCCTCGGCGCCGATACCGTCAAACCGTGTTTTGATGCGCACGTGGGATTGGGCCCTGGTGCGTGCTGCGGAAACATCACTCCTGAGGACTACAAGAAGAACGTCAAACGAATCGAGCGGTTCCTATCAGGTTCGCACCGCGAATTCATTGAAGAGCTTGCCGAAGAGATGAGCGAAGCCGCTGAGAACCTTGACTTCGAAAAAGCTGGTCGCATCAAATCGCGCATCGACACCATTAATTCGCTGTGCGATAAGCAGCATGCGGTTTCATCACGTAACCTCAATGCTGATGTTGTTGGTATTTTCCGCGAAGAGACCATTGCGGGCGTGAACGTTTTCATGATCCGCGAAGGCCGCATCATCAACAGCAACGAATTCATTCTCAACAAGGGCAAAGACGTTCCCGACGAAGATTTGCTCCACGTGTTTTTGTTGCGCTACTACGATACGACAACCTCTATTCCGCATGAAGTAATCATTCGCGAAGATCCTGATGATTCCGCGGTTATGGAAGCGTGGCTGACCGAGAAACTGGCAAGCCCTTACGGTGCTAAGGTGCGCCTGACCGCCCCGTTAAAAGGCGAAAAGGCCGATCTGCTTGATATGGCGGAAACAAATGCACGCCATGCGCTCATGCGCTACAAGGTTCGTACGAACTATGAAGACAAGCGCATTAACGATGCTCTTATTCAGCTCGAAAGCGCACTTGCCCTTGATGAGCCGCCGATGCGCATTGAGTGTTTCGATATTTCAACCATTCACGGCAGCCATACGGTTGCTTCGATGGTGGTATTTACCAACGGCAAACCCGATAAAAACCAGTACCGCCGCTTCAAGATAAAAACGCCACTTGATGAAGCGAACGATTTTTTGAGCATGCAAGAGGTGATGGGGCGGCGCTATGCCCCTGAGCGTATGGCTGACGGTCGGTTTGGAAGCAAGCCTGATCTGATCATTCTTGACGGTGGTAAACCACAGCTTTCTGCAGCCTTAGCCATGTTTGACGAACTGGGAATTGATGACATCGCTCTGTGCGGACTTGCCAAGCGAGACGAAGAACTGTTTGTACCGTGGCAAGATACGGGTCCCATTGTGTTGCCTTCGGGATCGTCATCGCTCTACCTGGTGAAACAGGTTCGTGACGAAGCTCACCGTTTTGCCATTACGTTTCACCGTGAGCTTCGCGGTAAAGCTATGACGGCAAGCGTGCTTGATGATGTTGTTGGACTGGGGCCTGTGAGAAAAAAGGCACTCATGAAGGTTTTCAAATCCTTCCGCAATCTCAAAGCCGCAACGCTTGATGAGATTAAAGCGGCGAAAGTGATTCCCGAAGATGTTGCTGAAGACCTCTTTGCCATTTTGCGGCAGTATAATGATAAAGAAATGACGGATGAAACTGGAGGTCATAATGAGTCCTCATGAAAGCGAAATGACCACCTCGCTTGAGTTGATAGAAAGCATGCCAGAGCTTGTAATTGTGACGGGCTTGAGCGGCGCGGGACGCACCGAGGCTATGCACGCCATCGAAGACCTCGGGTTCTTTTGTATCGACAATCTACCAGCTAGCATGCTTGGCAATTTGCTTGCGCTTGATGGTATGCCTGGTCAGCCTGACGCTCGTAGGAAGCTTGCGGTTGTGTGCGATGCTCGCAACGGAGACTTTTTCAGTGGCCTCAAAACTGAACTTGCAGGTTTGCGTGCTCGGGGTGTGACGTATCGGCTACTCTTTGTGGCTCGGTACAAATCAAGCCGTCGCCGTCATCCCTTGTGTGAAGAGGGTATGACTATTGGTCAGGGCATTCAGCGAGAGCGCGAGTTGCTCTCGACGCTGCGTGAAGCAGCAACTGACATTATCAATACGACTGATATGCTTCCTCAGCAACTCAAGAGCACGGTTCGCGATTTATTCTCCGATGGCGATGAGCGTGCTGCCATGACCGTCACGGTGTATTCGTTTGGATTTAAGCACGGTGCCGCTTTAGATGCTGACATCGTGATGGACGTGCGGTTCCTTCCTAATCCTTACTATGAAGCTGAGCTCAAGCATTTGACGGGACTTGATGAGCCCGTGCGCGATTTTGTTATGTATCGCCCCGAGACCGAAGAGTTTCAGCAGAAGTGGCGGGCGCTGCTTGATTCTGTAATGCCTGGTTATGTGGCTGAAGGAAAGCAACAACTTGCTATTGCTATCGGCTGCACGGGTGGCCAGCACCGCAGTGTTGCGCTTGCTGAATCAACAGGGGAGTACCTCAAAGCGAAAGGGTATCGAACGAGTATTGCGCACCGCGATCTTTCGCTTGCGGATACTAAACAGAACGGTCGTGACTCATAATGACGAGCCACCCTTTTAGCCAAGACCCCTCAAACACCGCTGCATTCGCCGCGCTGAGGGGGTCAGAACCTGTTGTTTCACCTGAACACCGCATCAAGGCGGTTGTCATCGGCGGAGGCACGGGTGCTCCTGTGTCTATCAGGACTTTGCTGTCGATGGGTTTTGAGACCTCTGCCGTTGTTGCGATGGCTGATGATGGCGGATCAACGGGAATCCTGCGCGAGGAAGCAAACGTAACGCCTCCTGGTGATGTTCGCAAATGTCTTGCCGCGTTTGCTCAAAATCCTGATGATCCCCTGACGCGGGCCTTTAAGTATCGATTTGAATTTGCTCGCAATCACACGCTGGGCAACCTCATGCTTTCAGCGCTCGAGGATGCTACGGGCTCATTTCCTGAGGCAATTGCCATTTGCGAAAAGTTGCTTGATGCGCGTGGTCACGTGTATCCTTCGACGCTTGATCGGGTGACGCTCTGTGCGCAAACACGGGATGGCGCTCAGTTGATCGGGCAAGCCAATGCATGCCGTTCAGCAACGGCACTCCAGTACGTTTGGCTTGATGGGGAGCGCGAACCTGAGCCCTATGGTCCAGCGCTTGAAGCCATCAGGAATGCAGATCTCATTGTGTTGGGTCCTGGATCGCTCTTTACGTCCATTATTCCAAACCTGCTCATTCCTGGCGTAATTGAAGCCATCCGCACATCACGGGGACGTACTCTCTTCGTCTGCTCCTTGGCAGACATGCAAGGCGAAACCTGGGGGTTGTCAGCGCGCGAGCATGTTGATGCTCTTATGCAACATGGCATGTACGGGCTCCTTGATTACGTTTTGGTGCACTCTCCTGTGCAACTTCGCCCTGATGAAGCGCTTGAGGAAAGTTATAACGCCGCTGTTGGCGTTAAGACGGATGCTTCGTTCATGTCTGATATGCAGGATTCGCAGCTCAAAACAGGCATTCGTCCTGTGGCGGTGACGTATTCAGAAATCCAGTCGATTCAAGCTGAGGGGCCAATGGTTGTTGTCAAGAACCTCGTGGATACCCAGCGGCCGACCTGGCATGATCCGCGTGCGCTGCGAGCGGCTTTTGCGGGAGTGATGAGATTATGTCATTCGCGGCAGATGTAAAAGACGAACTGGCGCGCGTAGCGCCGGTGTGCAGCCATTGTGAAAAAGCGACGCTCGCCGCGCTCGTGCGTATTGAAGGCACGCTGTTTTTCAGCGGTCCCGGGCGCTATCGCATTGAGATCGCAACCGATGTCCCCAGCGTTGCACGCTTGGTCATCAAGCTGCTCCATGGGATTTACAGCCTCAAAACCAACCTCACCGTGCGTCGAAGCGTGCTTCATAAAACTCCGAACTACCTCATTGAGGTTCCAACGCAGCCTGCACTTGAGGCATCGCTTCGCGATATGGGTGTGCTTTCCGATGACGGACTTGAGATGGGAATTAAGCCTGATCTGGTAGAAAAGCAGTGTTGTGCTGCGGCGTACTTGCGCGGTGCCTTCCTGGGCAGCGGGTTCGTTTCAAATCCACGCGGTGATTTCCATTTTGAAATTACCGTTGAATCCGAAAACCTTGCAGAAGGTCTTGTTGCTCTGCTGGAAGAGAAGGGTATCAACGCACGTATTATGCAACGCCGCAGCTCTTATATGGTGTATCTCAAAAGCGGTACTGCCATTCTTGAGTTTCTTGCTTTTGTCGGTGCGCACCAAAGCGCTCTTGCCCTGGAAAACGAACGCGTGAGTAAGAGCGTTCGCAATCA
>JAVWLC010000155.1:0-6094 GCA_036638175.1 Raoultibacter sp.
GTTTTAAAATCATACAATGCAAAAGCATACTCAATAGGATTTAAACATGACCCAAATTGCTACCGAAAAGAACAAAAAAAGGAAGCAGCCGCTTGGCTTTTATGTTGCCATCGCGCTGGCGGCTATAGCAGTTGTACTAGCGGGATTTTTCGCGTTTAAGTATTTTCAAGAAGGGTCTTCGGGCCGTGATCCGAATGCGGCGCTAGGTCAATTAAGCGGCAAGACGCAAGAAGAGGTGCAAGCTGAACTTGATCGAATGGTCGAAGAAGGCATGTTTAATATCTCGATAGCTTCAAGTATTGTTCTGCAAGACGGTATGGCTGAGGGCGATGTTTGTATTGAGAACATACCGAGCAATCGCTATCTTATGCAAGTTGAGATCACTCGAGATGATACGGGTGAGACTCTCTATAAAACGGGACTAATAGAGCCGAATCATCACATTCAAAGCGCGAAGCTTGATGTCGACTTAGATGCAGGGACTTACCCGTGTACAGCAGTGTTTTATGCGCATGATGCTGAAACGGAAGAACTCGTTGGACAGGCAGCGGCGAAAATATCTATTACCGTGAAGAGCTAGTGAAGCTAGAAAAAGGAAATAGGCTATGAAAAGGCGTATACACAATATAATGGCGGCATTCCTGTGCGTATGCCTTTTGGTATCTTATATTCCCACACAAGCTATCGCTGATTCTGGAACTGATGAACTGGGCGAATTTGTTAATGGCCAAGCTTCTACCGATGTTAAGGTCATTATTGGTCAAAATTATGATTTTCTTTTTACTACCGAGAGCTTCGCAGCAACTCGTGATCAAATTGCGAACGATAAGGATAAAGACGGCAATCCGCAGTATGATCTCAATGTAAAAATTACTGGTGGCACGGCTCCCTATACCTATACATGGACAAAATCGGTTGCGGGCAAGCCAGACGTTGAAACCGTTCAAACAAAGTCGTCGGATGCGTTAAGCGACAAGTACGAACTTTCAAAGCATGCTAAGGATTTAGCGGCAGGTTCAGAGTGTACATTTAAAATAGTCGTAAAAGATAGCAATAATTCTGAAATTGAAAGATCTATAAAAGTTATTGTTAGTGACAAATATGACTATAAAACACTTGAAAAGGACAACGTAGCGGTTACTGCAGATATTCACTATATGGCTGAACTTTCTGTGTCGTCCATTGGTTCGACTATGCCAATTTATAGCGATCTGCAAGAGGCTGTAGGCGGCAAGAAAATCATTAATGCACTTCAAGTTGGCCTGACGGCTAACCCCAGTCCTGAAGAACCGCTTTATGTTGGCGAGCCTACCGTTGATTTCGTCGTTGAGGGCATGGATGGCAAAACAATAACCGTGGTCTGTATTGACGCTAAAGGTAAGAAATCAGTATTTGATAACGTGGCGGTCGCTGGTGGCAAAGCAAGCATTGTCATGACAGACACCCAAGGAGTGTTCGGTGCTATTGCGTTGGCGTACGATGCGCCAGGAGCAACTCATACTATTACATCATCGGTAAAGGTAGACCCGGAACGCTCAATAGCTGGCGGTCAAATTAGTCCGCTTGGAACGCGAACGTATCCAGAGGGGGCTACTCCTTCGTATATCTTGCTTCCTGATTCTGGATACGTTATCGACCAGGTATTTATTGATGGCGCCGCCACAGGTAAGTCGATTGAAGGCAATACCTATACATTTGAACCGCTTCAGGGCGACCCCACAGCTCATTCTATCGAGGCGAGTTTTAAAAAGGCATCTTCTGCTGGTGAGAACGTAAAACTTACTGCTCGTGTTGAAAACGGTAATGGTAAAGTCAGGATTGACGATAAAAACGTTGAGGGCGAAAACGTGAGCGTAGAGGTCGAAAAGGCCACAAGCGCAACCATAAAGTTTATTCCGAATTCTGGCTATGTCATTGATACTGTTAAGGTAAACAATGCACCCGTAACAGTAATGGGTGATACCTATTTGCTATCTGCAGTATTAGGGGAGGTATCGGGAGAGACAACTGTAGTGGTTACCTATAAAGAAGGTGTAAAACCTCCAGTTCTTTACCATACTGTGACAACAACAACGGATGGGGCAGGCGGCACTATTTCTGAAAGTCGTGATGATGTTGAACACGGTAAGTTTGCGACAGTTTATTTCTATCCAGACGAAAATTATAGGTTATCGAGTGTTACTGTTGGTGAAAAAGACGTCACAAGTCAAGTTTCCGAAAATAAACTTACTATCGAAAACATTGTTACCGACCTTACGGTAAAGGCAACATTTGAATACATTGAGCATACAGTCAATGCTTCTGCAGGCGAGGGTGGAACGATCTCTCCTGCTGGTGAGAAAAAAGTTAAAGATGGCGAGAGTCTTGCCTACTATTTCAATCCAGAAAAAGGATACGAGCTTTCTTCTCTTCTCTTGCAATCAGGCACTGATGCTGCGGTAGATGTAACGGCTGATGTTAAGGGTGGCGTGTATCTCCTCGAAAACATCCGCGGCAATTACACTCTAACTGCTGCCTTTGTTCCATCGAGCGTGCCTCCTGAAGATGTGTATTACACAATAACTGCCTCAGCAGGTGGCGGCGGTAAAATCTCTCCTGAAGGCGTTTCTCGTCTCAAGGCTGGAGAGAGCCAGACCTTTAGCCTTACCCCTGACGATACTCATAAGGTAAAGCAGGTTATTGTTAATGGAACCTCCGTTGCGTTCAACGGATTCAGCTACACAATTAATAATGTTCGCCAGAACACGACAATTCACGTTGAATTTGAAGCGGCAGATACCCCCCCAGAGCTTCCGAAATCATATTCGGTAGAGACATCTGCTGGGTTAGGTGGTTCTGTATCTCCAAAGGGAAAGACAACTGTGTATGAACATGGGTCGGTTCTTGTTAAGTTCCTGCCTGATGCGGGCTATCAGCTTCGTGCGGTAAACGTAAATGGTGTAGAAGTGCCAGCTGGCGATATTGTCGACAATTCCTACAGGGTATATGTTGATAAGTATAAAGATACTTCTGCTACTGCCCCTGTTCCTGTTTCTGTAGATGCTATGTTTGAGCCAATCAAGACTCCTCCGACAGATCCTGATTACTGCATGCTTACAACAAAGGTGGGAGCGGGCAGTGGTACGGTCTCACCCGAAGGAACAACCAAGGTTCCTTATGGCAAAGACCAAACAATTCACTTTATTCCTGATAGTGGAAACAGGATTAAATCAGTTACCGTTGGTAGTGATCTTGTTGATCTAAACGAAATCAAAAACAATACTTACCTATTGAAAGGTGTCACGAAAGATACCACCGTAACTGTGGAGTACGAAAACCAACCAGGTCCTGTTGTAAGTCAACATACCGTTACGGCAACAGCAACTGCAGGCGGTACGATCTCTCCTGAGGGTGTAACTACCGTCAACGATGGTGGCTCGCTTACCTATACGTTTACTGCCCAAGAAGGCTACAAGCTATTTTCGGTCCTAGTTGGTAGCCAGACGGTTTCGGTTGTTGGCTCAAGCTATACCCTAACAGGCATTAGTAATGATTGTACAATCACAGCAGTGTTTAAGGAAAATTCGCTTCCTGTTGATAAGAAGTACCATACTATACATGCTTCAGCAGCTGCTGGTGGTAAGATCTCGCCTGCAGGTGATGTGCGTGTTGCCTCAGGCAAAGACATGACTTTCTACTTCCAACCAGATAACGGCAAAGTTGTTGATACGGTTACGGTAGACGGGAAGGAAACTACTAGTCCTGCAGGAAATTCTTATACATTCCCCTCTGTCACTGGTGATAGTAGCATCAATGTGACGTTCCGCGAAAAGGGTGGCACAGATCCTGTCCCGCCAACAGTGTATTGGACGCTGACAGCAACAAGCACAACAGGTGGTGCCATCTCACCGAGCGGAGAAACGCAGGTTACCCCAGGTGGTCAGATGCTCTATACCATTATTGCTGATGAAGGCTACGAACTTAAGACATTGTATGTTGACAACAAGCCCGTTGCAGACTTCTCTGGTGATACCTATCGGTTCTCGGCCGTAACGAAAGAACACAGCATTCATGCAGAGTTCGCTAAGAAGAGCTCGACCCCTGATCCTACTGTGCGCCATACCGTGACTGCGAGCGTCACAGATGAAACTAGCGGTTCGATCTCTCCTAAGGGAGAGACAAGCGTTCCCGCTAATGGCACTCAGACGTTCTACTTTACTCCCGCTGGCGACAATGGGGTAAAGTCGATCACGATTACAAAGGGTAAAGATTCTGATAAAACGACACAAACGTTTGCTTACACAGGGCTTTCTTATACGTTGACAGGCATCAATGCTGATACGTCTATTGAAGTTACGTTTGGATCTGGTGGAATCAAACCGCCAGTCCCGCTGATGTACGAGGTTACAACAACCATAACGGATGGTGGTGGTACCGTTTCTCCTGGAAATAGTAAGGTTGCCAAAGGTGGCTCACTGCTATTGACGTTTACCCCAGATGCGGGATACGTACTTAAGTTAGTCAAGCAAGGCGACAAAGATATCACCACGCAGGTCAAGGCTGATGGTAGCTATCGACTCACTAACGTAACCGAAAATACAACTATTACTGCCACGTTTGAGAAGGGCATTAATGGCAACAATTATCGTATGGTAAGCGTGTCGGCTGGTGAAGGTGGGACCATTTCGCCTGCTGGTGAGATGCGTATCGCTAAGGGCGGTGTGCAGTCATTTACCGTTGTACCTGCTGAGAAGAAAGAGCTTGATAAGATTACTATCCAGTATGCGGACAAGGCGGCGCAGGAAATAAGCACCGATGAGTTGCAAAAAGTTGTAGATACGGGATATTTTGTATTCGAAAACGCAACTGAGTTGGATTTTAGCTGCAAAATAGTTGCTTCATTCAAAGACAGAGCTGATGCGCCTGCTCCCGATCCAGCCAAGTACGTAACACTCAACACAACAGCAACCACAGGTGGTGCTATTTCTCCTTCTGGTTCAATGACAGTTGCTAAAGGCTCATCCGTATTGTATACGCTAACTCCTGATGCAGGCTATAAGCTGTCGAGTGTGATTGTTGGCGACAAGCCCGTTGATGCTGCCCTTATTGCCAACAACACCTATATGCACGAAGCAACAAGCGATGCTGCTATCAAAGCTACGTTTGTTCGCACTTCAGAAAATCCAGAGCCAGGGTACTATCAAGTCACCACTTCGGTAGGTGAAGCTACCGATGGTAAATCAAGCGGTACTATCTCGCCGTCTGGCATTACGCGCGTGAAAGCTGGTGAGAGCCAGACATTTACCTTTATTCCGAATACTGGTTGTACGTTAGACACCGTAACTGTTGGTGGCGAGAAGGTTGCTGTAGATGGCTTTACCTATACGCTGTTTGATGTTACAGAAGACACAGCAATAGTTGCTACGTTTAAGGTAGCGGGCGGCACTGATCCTGAGCCTCCTGCGATGGCAACCATCAAGGCATCTGCTTCTGCTGGTGGCTCAATCTCTCCTGTAGGAACAACAAAAGCAGCTGTTGGTACATCGCCTCTGTTCACACTGACTCCTGATGCTGGTTACCACATCGCAAGTGTAGTGGTGGATGGTACGGCCATCGACGCCGATAAGCTTGTCAACAACACCTATCGCTTTGATCCTGTTGAGGCAAATAAGGACTACACGATCGTTGCCAACTATGAAGCCAACCCAGTTAAGCCTGTCGATCCAGCAAGCTACAGAGTGTTTGCTTCGGTAGTCAATGGCGAGGGCGGTCAAATCTCCCCTGCAGGCGAGCAGAAGGTTGCAGCGGGTGCTTCTCAGTCGTTCTCATTCCTGCCTGATACAGGCTATGTGGTTGATAAGGTCTGGGTAAAGAATAGTCCGATTGAGCCCACGCTCGATCTTTCCTTTGTACCTGAAGGTTCAATCTACACGCTCTTTGGTGTAAACAGCGAGATGTACATAGCGGTATCGTTCAAGAAATCTAGCGATCCTAATCCTCCTGTTGACACCTGCACAATTAAATCAAGCTCTACCGCAGGCGGCTCAATCTCCCCTGAAGGAGAGACTACGGTTGCTGCAGGTTCAAGCTTGACCTATACCTTTACGGCGTTCGA
>JAVWLC010000156.1:0-6086 GCA_036638175.1 Raoultibacter sp.
TGGCTGACGTAGTTTTCCATGATGCCTGTTACCGTGACGTCAAAGCCGTCCTCTGTTGCGTTCCCAATCATGTCCTGTTCGACAACGCGCATGGTATCACCAGGTGATATACCCAGTTCGGTTGCGAGCTTTTCGCTAATAATGACAGCATCACCCGTGAGCTCAAGCGGCTTGTGGCCAACGCGTTCTCGCATGGTGATAAAGTGCTGAAAAGCAGCTGGGTCTTCAGGGATAACCACATGAACCGATTGTCCTTTGTGATCAGGGGTTTCAGCCGTCATACTGATGGTGTCGGCATAGGTCGATGACTCAACCAGTTCGCTGTCGTTCAGAATTGCCGAAATTGCATCAGCATCTTTATCCGAAACATCCTCAACTAAACCTGCAGTAGTGTTGTATTTATAAATATCACCGAATTGCTTGGCGATAATATCGTTGATAGCATCATTGAGACCAAGGCCCGTCAATAAAAGCGCCGTGCAACCAGCAATACCAATAATGGTCATAATGAACCGCTTTTTATAGCGGAAGATATTGCGGAATGTAACCTTCCACGAAAATGAAAGATGTTTCCAGATAAAGCCCATGCGCTCAAGGAGAATACGCTTGCCAGCTTTAGGTGTTCGAGGCAGCATGAGCGCCGCGGGTTGTTCACGCAGCGTTGAAAGCACGGCAGCTAAGGTAGCGATCAACGTGACGCCGATGCCGAGTGCCGCGGAAAGCGATGCAAGCATTGGGTCGATAGGTGTAGGTCCTGTTGGTACAGCGTAAATGATGCCATAAGCATTAAAGATCACCGACGGCAACAGTTGTGAAAAGCTTATGATTCCAAGCAATGAGCCTGCCCCACTCGCTAAAGCAGCATACAGGAGGTATTTTGACGCAATCCGTCCGCGACCATAGCCGAGAGCTTTAAAGGTGCCAATAAGAATACGTTCTTCCTCAACCATGCGCGTCATGGTAGTGAGCGCCACGAGTGCAGCGACGAGGAAGAATATGAACGGAAACACTTGCGCTATCTGATTAACGCGGCTTGCATCGGATTTAAAACTTTCTGCACCCACGTTCTTTGAGCGATCCATCACATACCAGCTCGGCGCCTCAAGAGCATCGATGTCAGCTTGAGCATCGTCGAGTTTTTTCTGCGCGTCAGCGAGCTTTTCGTCAGCTTCAGCTTTCTTTGTTTCGTATTCTTTGAGGCCCGCTGCGTATTCTGCTTCGCCGTCTTCGTATTGCTGCTGTCCATCGGCAAGCTGCTGGCGAGCGTTTGCAAGCTGCAATTTTCCTGAGGCAAGCGTTGCTTGTGCGCTATCCAGTGAAACTTGTGCTTGCGCAAAACCAGCTTCCGCTTCATTCTTTCGATTTTCAAGCTCAGCCTTTGCCCCGTTAAGCTGTTCTGTCCCTAAAGAAAGCTGGGATTCCAATGGCACCATAACCTGCTCAAGCTGAGCTTTTGCAGCTTCAAGCGCAGGACGGCTTGGGTCATCTGGGGTTAACTGAGCTAGCTGGGCTTCAATGCTAGCGTATTGCTGCTTAAGCTGCTCAAGCTGAGCGTACCCCGCTTCAAGCTCAGACTGCTGCTGTGCGATAAAAATATCAGCCTCTGCAAAGCCAACCTGCGCTTCAGCTTTTCGATTCGCAAGCTCAGCCACACCAGACTGGTACTCAGCCGCACCCGATTCCAACTGACGTTCGCTTGCAGCAATCTGTGCCGCCGCATCGGCAAGCTGCATCTTTGAGTCATCGAGTGTCTGTCTTGCTTCCTCGAGTGTCTTTTGAGCATCAGCGAGCTGTTGCTCAGCGTCAGCTTTCTCGCGCTCAAATTCAGTACGGCTTTCATTGAGCGTCTGTTCTGCTTCTTCCTTGATCTCAACAAGCCTTCGAGCCTCAAGATCTGGAGCTACGTCTTCGATTCGCTTGAGAACTTCGTTAATCTTTTCGCTATATGCGCCCGATGCGGACAGTTCGCTTTTTGCTCCCGTAACGGTCAAAAATGCTTCGGTATAGGGAAGGTCAGGCGAAAAATCGCTTTCGGGCACATACATAATTTGATGCACCGACCCCGCACCTAAGCTCGTTGTTCCCAGCGTCGAAGACGATGTGTAGTATGACGAACGAACAAAGCCTGTAATCGTATACGTTTTCGTAGATAGGGTTTCACCAAGATCTTGCGTTCCCTCAGTGATTTCAATCGTATCTCCAACTTTAGCTGGCGTTGCCATAACAACATCGTCCGAGATCACACACTCGCCCGCTTTTTCGGGCCACGTACCCGAAACCAAGAGCGGTCGGTTAATGTAGGTGTCATCGTCGGAGACAGCCTGCACGCCATCGGTCGTATCGCTCGTTTGAGCAGCGGCTACGTCAAGCGAGTGGATGCGCGTAACGTATTGTTCTCCATTAAGCAGCGCCATCACATCAGTTTCGTATGCCGGCATCACTGCTGAAACACCTTCAATATCTTTGAGGGCATCGATATCATCATCAGTAAGGCCATAGGTTGAGAGCACGCGAATGTCATAAAGCTCAGTGCCGTCATAATACCGATCAGCGGCAAGATTCATATCCGGTGCAGTCATGCGAAGACCGGCGTAGAAGCCCGTACCCAGTGCCACGATGATAGCAATCGCAAGGAAGCGACCAAGTGAACGCGTAATGGAGCGCGTAAGCTCTTTGTTAAACGCGCCTCTCATCAAGCGATCCTGAGACAATACGCATCACATTGCTGCTGTAAGTTCATCGACTACCACTCAATCGTATCTGCAGAAACAGCGTGCTTGTCTCAACACTTGCAACCCGCCCTTCGCGAATATGAATTACGCGATCAGCGATCGATGTGAAGGCTTGATTATGGGTAATGAGTACAACCGTTTTGCCACCTTCGGCGCTTGTGTCCTGTAAGAGCTTAAGGATTGATTTGCCTGTTTGGTAATCGAGCGCACCGGTCGGTTCATCACAGAGGAGAACTTTGGGATTCTTTGCAAGCGCGCGAGCGATTGCAACGCGTTGCTGTTCGCCGCCAGAAAGCTGTGCGGGAAAGTTATTCATACGATGAGCTAGCCCAACTTGCGTAAGCACATCAGCCGCATCGAGAGGGTCTTTGCATATCTGAGATGCGAGTTCCACGTTTTCGAGCGCTGTAAGGTTTTGAACGAGATTGTAAAATTGGAAGACGAAGCCAATATCGTAGCGACGATAGAACGTGAGTTCTTTCGAGTTGTAGGCGCTCACCTCTTGGCCGTCCAACATGATGGTCCCCGAGGTACAGCCATCCATACCCCCAAGCATGTTGAGCAGCGTTGTCTTACCTGCACCCGAAGGTCCAACGACAACTACTAATTCGCCTTGTTCGATGTCGAAAGTCATGCCGTCTACTGCGGCAACTTCAACTTCACCCATCTTGTATGTTTTTCGTACATCACAAAACTCAACAAACGCCATAGCGACTCCTTGGTCAATATCTTGTTTATTATAGACATTGCTGCCCACCAGAACCCAGAAGAGGCGCAGTCAAAACACAAGGCGAAAACAAACTGCTCTCACGGTTGTATGACCATCATTCACGCTCGCGAACAGGTAGCCTTAAGAAACATCCAGTTTTCGAAATCAAAAACCTCTAAAAATAGAGTATTGCCAAACATCGGCGTTACGGTATAATTTCCACTTGCGCATGTAGCGCACTATTCCTCGGTAGCTCAACGGCAGAGCATCCGGCTGTTAACCGGAGGGTTGTAGGTTCGAATCCTACCCGGGGAGCCATACAAAGAATGCGAGGTCAAACTTTTTGTTTGACCTCGCTTTTTGTTTCTGAACATCTTCACTGGCATTCCCCGAGTTTAGAGATTCATCTTCTTTCGCAGCAACCCCGTTCCTACCAAAACCAAGACAGCAACGCTCAAAGTCAGCACCGAAAACGGCAGCGGAGGGACTGCGTCTCCAACGCGAGCCAAAGCAGTGACACTTTGCTGGTTGACTATGATAGGTCGGCCATCCTCGTCAGATGGCATATTGTCGCGCGGATACTCAACACGAACTGCACCCGATGGATCGGCATACACTCTCACAATAAGAGGATCGTGTGGTGTATAGCCAGCAGGAGCTGCCGATTCCTCGATCAGATACGTACCAGGCAAAATGTTTTTGAGCGTCACCAAGCCATTTGAATCCGACACCGCTTCGCCTACAAATTTGCCTGCGTAAAACGTTGCTATCCTAAACGTAGCACCTGCCAGCGGCACATAACCCGAGGCGCTGGTTCCGACTTTCTTCAAGACAATATCAGTTGGTGAAGTGTTTTTGCTTTCGTTGTAAATCGTCTTATCCCACAATTCATCATGTCCCCCTAAATCGGGAGTGGCAATGAGCTGTCCTTCTTGCATCTTTACGGTGACAGGAATCGCATCTTCAATGAGCTGATAGCCCTCGGGGGCCACTGTTTCAACAAGCACATACGAGCCTTCGATGAGCCCGCTAAACTCAACAAAACCCGCAGCATCAGAAACCGCCACCGCCACACTCTTACCAGCAACGTCCCGCAGCTCAAAGCCTGCACCAGCAAGGGGAGATCCAGTAGAGCCACGTTTCGTAAAGCTGAAAGTAGTGGTTATGTGAGTGTTGACAACCGTCGGAGTGCCAGGATAATCGGCGCTCCATGGTGCCGAAACCAACAAGTCTCCTGCTTCATTAGTTATGACATATAAAGGAAACGCATCGAGCTCTCTGTAATTTGAAGGAGTATTTTCGATCAGAAAATAGTCACCCGGCAAAATATTTTCAAACGAGACCTTACCATTTGCATCTGATACCGCAGAAGCAATAGTTTGTCCTCCCTTATTACGAAGTTCAAACGCAATACCTGAAAGAAGTGCGCCACGATCATCTCGTTTATCAAACGAGAAGCCAAGTGTTTTTTCTTTGTTTGAAAATACTCGACTCGACCAATCATCGGGAGTCAGCACCGCAAGATTCCCATTACTGTTGTAGCCAACAACTACCTCAATATCAGCCATAGGCTCATATCCGAACGGCGCTTTTGTCTCGGACAGCGTGTATGTTCCAGCGCTAACATCTGCAAATGATACCGATCCAGCGGCATCGGACATTGCTGTTGCTTCCCACCCCTTTGCTCTGTTCTTCAGAGAAAATTCAGCGCCCTCAAGCGCTAAACCGTCTTCGGAAACCTTGGTGAAGCCAACAGTAGTTGCGCGCGAATCAGCTATCTCCATAACCCCGGGGACATAATCCGTTGGCTCAAGAACCGAAACACTATCACTACCGTCTGCGTAGCCGATTACCACCCTCATGGGATCGATCAATCGATAGCCGGCTGGCGCTTCGGTCTCTACAAGGGTATAGGTCCCTTGTGGCAGATCCTCAAATGCAACATGCCCGTTTTGATCACTTGTTACAGGACCGTATTGTGTCTTACCTGAACTGTCTTGCAATTCAAAAACAGCACCAGCAAGCCGCACAGAAGGATCATCCGCATCAACTTTAAAAAACTCAAAGGTCGTTTTTTGTTGATTTAGCAGGAGTGGGTACCCAGTTTTTTCATCAATCGGCAATGTCCCGGAGCCAAGATTGAGATACCTCACCGTAAGATGATGGGACGCGTCCCAAAACACCAGAACAGCAATTGGCGAAACTGGCAGATATGATCCATATCCGCTGACCTCGCGAAGTGTATAAACACCGCTTGCAACTCCCGTAAAGTCAACGATGCCATCGGCATCAGATGTCACGCTTGTTGAAGTGCCGCTTCCAAAGACAGAAGTAAGAGAAAACTCAACACCAGCAAAAGGTTCAGAGGTGTCCGGCCCTGTTTCTTTATGCTTAACGAAAGGAAATGAACCACTGCCTCCCCCACCCGTTGGTATGTTATACAACAAGCCATCCCAATCACTGTTTCCCCCGAGTTTTATAGTTGCTTGCAAATCACCGTTGGCATCAGGCTCTACAGCAACAAAGTACAATCCGTTGCCAACAATATCGAATCCTGGGGGAGCTACTATTTCATTGACGTAATAGTTTCCTACGGGCAAGTTGGTAAACGTAACCTTTCCATCCAGCCCGCTTGTCACAGGTCC
>JAVWLC010000157.1:0-6067 GCA_036638175.1 Raoultibacter sp.
GGCGAGGTGCTTGAGCTCTGGGATAGCGTGAAGCTTACTGAAAAGGGCAGTGCCGATGCTGCGGCGGATGCAGCAGGAGCTGAGCGCGAAGGTTTGCTCGATGCTGTGCCGAAGGGCTTTCCGGCCCTCATGCAGGCGCAGAAAATTTCACGTAAGGCAGTTTCGGTCGGTTTTGAATGGGACACGCTTGAAGATGTCTGGAAAAAGGTTGACGAAGAGATAGCCGAATTGCGCCAAGCTTTTGCGCAAGCCGAAAAGACCGACAAAGGCAAAGTTGCGGAAGCTGATCACGATGATGTCGAGATGGAGTTCGGTGATGTTTTATTCTCGCTGGTGAACGTGGCCCGCAAGATGGGCATCGATTCTGAAAGCGCTTTGCGCGCGAGTTCGTCAAAGTTTAGGCGTCGTTGGTCGTTTATTGAAGGCGCAGCCTGGGCGCAAAATCGCGCAGTCGAAGATCTCTCGATGAACGAGATGCAAGCGTTGTGGGACGAAGCAAAAGCGCGCGAATAGCACAAGGCCCACAGGACCGACCCACTGACAGTTCACAAAGGACCTGATCAGAATACAACTTAAAAATGTTGCTTGACCTTAAACATTGTTCAGGCTTTACGGTGATCCAAGCTTTTCAATCCGAATCAAGGGGAAAGGATGTGGATCATGGAAGAGCAAAACAATCAGGAGGAATTCGAAACCAATCACAGAGGAATTGACCGTCGAGGCTTTCTCAAGGGCTCGGCCCTAGCCGCGTTGGGATTTGCCTCAGCAGGCGCGCTTGCAGCGTGTTCTCCGCAGCAAAATGCACCAGCGGCCGCCAGCACTTCAGCCGACGCCGCAGCAACGGAAGAAGAAGCGTTTGTTGCCGATGAAACTGTCGATACTGACATCGTCATTGTCGGTTGTGGTGCTGCTGGTTTTATGGCCGCCATCAAGGCTGCTCAGGCAGGTGCAAAAGTTACCGTTCTCGAAAAAGGAGCAAATTATTCGGCTCCAAACGGTATTTACGTGTCGGGGCCCTTCGCCGTTGGAACCGACGTGCTGATCAACAAATCAGGCGGAACCACGCTCACGGTTGATGACGCGTTTAACCACGTCATGGACTACTCACACTGGACACCCAACCCGTCACTTATGCGTCGCTGCCTTGAGGTTTCGAAGGATGCCGTTGCCGAACTTGAATCGATCGGCTACGAATTCAAGGAAGTAAACTTCCGCTTTGAAACACCGTTTATGGGTGAAAAAGGTGGCTTCCACCTCATCACAAACGATTCCGATCAGCGCGCAAAGATGTGGGAAGATGCCTTGAGCGCAAGCGGGGCAGACGTTCACTTCAGCACAGCTGCTTCCTCCATTGTTATGGATGGCGAAAAGGCTGTTGGCGTGAACGCTGTTGAGTCGGGCCGTACCAAAGTGACCTACAACGCTAAGGCAGTTATTCTTGCAAGTGGTGGCTATCTCGGAAACCGTGATCTGCAGGAGCGCTTCCTCAAGACTCGCAAGCTCAACGTTGCGCGCGGTGGCGAATCGCTATGCACAGGCGATACCATTATTGCCGCCGAAAAAGTTGGCGCTGCTCTTGAGAAGACCTTTGGCTATTGCCCCTGCGAATACGGTGGAACGCACGAGAAAGCATCGCGCCCAGCCAAGCAGGATAAGTTTGATCAGAACACAGCATTCAAGTTTGGCCTGTATGGAGGCTTGCTTGTTGATGCTGAGGGCAAGCGCTTTATCAACGAGGGTCTGCTGTGCGATTACCCCATGTCATACGGCTCTGAGCAGATTCTCAAGAACTCACCGTGGTATGCGGTTGTTGATCAAGCTTACGTTGATGCGATGTCCACGCAGGGTCTCTATGAGTACACAACTGCCAAAGGTGCTACCGAAGAAACATGGTTCATTGGCAATTACTTCAAGGATCGCGTCCTTACGAACCTCGCAGCCGATATCGAAGAAGGCATCGCAGAGGGCTGGTGCTTTAAGGCAAATACGGTTGAAGAACTCGCTGAGCACTTTGGTTTGACCGATCTTCCTGAAACGGTTGAGAGCTATAACGGCTTTTGCCAGCAAGGAGTCGATGCAGAATTCGGCGCGAACCCCTGGTACTTATCCGAAGTGGCAACGCCGCCGTTCTACGTGGTCGAAAACGAGCCAAGCGCGTGGAGCACGTTCGGTGGCATTCGTATCGACGATTGTTGTCGTGCGCTGCGGGCTGAAGACAATAAACCGATCCCTGGATTGTATGTCGCTGGCACCGATGCTGGCAGCCTCTACTATTCACCCTATTACGACATCCCTGGCTATTGCTATGGCCTGTGTATCGACTCGGGCTACATCGCCGCAGGTGAAGCAGTCGAGTACGTTAAGGCTTAGATAAAAACGTGCGCGGCAAAAAACCTCCTTGCCGCGCACGATCGTTACACATGAACCCTCCCTCATGCATGCCCCTTTCACCCGGGGCATGCATCATTTTGAAGGCATCCGCAGCCAGAATCTTCGTGCTTGCCAGATGCATTGACTCGCCTTACTTCACGGGAACGAAGAGCGTTTCGATGTCGCTTCCTTTTCCGTCGAGGTTGAGAAACGAAGGGTACAAAATGATGTCGCCTCGGAGGTAATACCCGTGGTCTTCCATGAAGCGGACTAGCTCGCTAAACGTTTCTTTGCGAACGCTCTCTTCGCGCGTTACCTGCCTGCGGAGGCGAATGCATTTGCCAAGACATAAGTGCGTGAGCTTCTTGGAATCAATGCCCTCAAGTCGATGAAATTCGGTTTCGGGAATTGAGATGACGTAGTTAGGGCTGATGGTGTCATCAACGCTCTCAAAATCTTCCTTGGTGATGATTCGTGCACAACTTGTTACGCTCAGGAGATCGTAAAACAAAGCAATTTCAGCTTCGTTTTCAATGGAGACACTGAAGTCACGGCCAATCGACGCATTCACATAATATTGATCAGGCGCGTCAACGAGCGTCGCTGTGCATGACTGGTCTAGATGGGTAATGGTGTCGATGGCGCCCGTAATCTTTGCGAGTCGATAACGAAGCAGATCGGCTTCATGTTGCAGCTCTTCTCGCTGCGCTTCAAGACTCTCGTAGAATTCTTCGGTTCCTTGTTTTGCGTCAAGCATTCCAACTGCCTGCTCAACAGAAAATCCGTATTGGAGCAACACGCGAAACGCATTAACTCGAAAGGCGTCCTCGGGTGCAAAAACGCGATACCCGTTCTCTTCGCGATCTGATGCCAGTAACCCTTGCTTTTCGTAAAACCGAACTTTTGATGGCGGCAATCCCGTCATTGCAGCAAACTCTTTGATCCGATACATGGTTCCCCTCATCCCCGTATGGTCGATCGTAAAAACCATAGCATATAAACCATGTTGAAGGTTTGTTCTACAATCCTAAAGATTTGCTGACGTTTTGTTTTCAACGCACCCGACAGGCGAAGCATTCGGTATGCTGGGGTTCGCGAAACATCAGTAAACAAGAAAACTGACGCTATTAGCTAGTGCGATGGGAATGATCATATGGGAAACGCATTGTCCGTGACCGAAGCTCAAGACTTCGACATTCCCTTTGGAGATGAGCTGATCAGGAAGCATAATCTGCAGATAGACGAGATCGGGCAATTGCGCGAGCTTGAGCGGACTACTCGTGGAATCATGCAGAAGTATCAAGCTGCCATGAGGCAAATGGAAGTGCGGTTTGAGATTCTTGACCAAGATCTGGGTACAAAGTTAAATCGCAATCCCATCCACCATGTCGAATCACGGCTCAAAAAGCCAGCGAGCATTATGGAGAAGCTGCAGCGCTACGGCAAGCAGACCACCATCGAAGATATGGAAGCTCATATCATGGATATCGCGGGCATTCGCATTATCTGTTCGTACATTCAAGACGTCTACAACTTGCTTGACCTTGTGAAAAAGCAAGACGATCTCGAAGTAATCACGGTTAAAGATTATATTGCTAACCCTAAGCCCAACGGGTATCGCAGCCTTCACATTATTGTGACCATGCCCGTGTACTTCATGGATAAAAAAGAGATCGTTCCTGTTGAGGTGCAGTTTCGCACGATTGCCATGGATTTCTGGGCCAGTCTTGAGCACGATCTCAAGTACAAAGCGGTGCGTAAGATTGATGGTATCGATTCATTTGACGAACTCAAAGACTGCAGCCGCATCATCGAAGACGTTGAATCGCGCATGCAAATTCTTGCCCAGGCACTTGAAACAGAAAAGAACGCTTCGTTGTAAATCCAACCGACAGGGTGATTGTCGCATAGTATTGTAAGGCCATCACACAAAAGCGTTGGGAGATTTATGATGCAAGAATTGAGAACCATCATCACTATTGATGAAGAAAAATGTGACGGATGCGGATTGTGCGTTGCCGCCTGCCACGAAGGAGCTATCGCGCTCGTTGATGGCAAGGCAAACCTTATGCACGAGCACTATTGTGACGGGCTTGGCGATTGCCTTCCTGCTTGCCCAACAGGTGCCATAACGTTTGAAGAGCGCATAGCGCAAGCCTACGATGAGCAAGCGGTCCTCGCAGCGCAGCGCCAGCAGGCATCAGCAACACTCGCGCCTGCGCCTGCCCCCGAGCATTCCATAGCAGCAGCGCACGGGTGCCCCTCATCTGCGGCTGCCCAACTGGATAGCACGAGCGAACTGCGTCAGTGGCCTGTGCAAATCAAGCTCGTCGCCCCATCTGCTCCTTACTTTCAAGGGGCCGATATCCTTATAGCGGCTGACTGCGCCGCTTTCGCGTACGCATCATTCCATCGCGATTTTATGGCGGGCAAAGTTACGCTTATCGGTTGTCCGAAACTCGACATGGTTGATTACGCCGAAAAGCTCACACAGATTGTGGCGGCCAACGACATCTCATCCATCACTGTTGCGCGTATGAGCGTGCCATGTTGTGGCGGAATCGAACGCGCAGCCAAAGAAGCCGTAGCAGCAAGCGGCAAAAACATCCCTGTCGTTGTTTCGACCATTGCAACCGACGGCACGTTGCAGTACTAAGCAAGAAATCGCGCAGTCCTTTCTGTCGGACTCGGCAATTCTTTGAGCCCTATAGATGGCGTGCAAGTCCCAGCTTTCAGGGCGGGCGCACGCGGTATCATGAATCGATACGTATGCGGAACAAAGTACGAGGAGATGCTATGGCGGCGAAAATGGTTCACACGTGCATTCATGTGCTCGACCTAGACGCTTCGATGCGATTCTACGAAGACGCACTTGGGCTCACCGAAGACAGTCGTCTTGAACCCGAAGACAAAAGTTGGGCAATAGTCTTTCTCGGCAACGATACGACTGATTTTCGTCTCGAGCTTACCTGGAACAAAGGAAGAACTGAGCCTTACGAAAATGGAACAAGCGACACTCATCTTGCCTTTGAGGTCGACGATATGGATGAGGCGCATCACGTGCACGAACGGATGGATTGTATTGTGCACGAGAACAAGGGCATGGGAATCTATTTCATAACCGACCCCGATGGGTGTTGGATCGAAATTATCCCAAGTTCAAAAATCCAGCTCAATGATGCTTTTGTGATTGGTATCGATGTGGGCGGCACCGCAACGAAGCTCGGTGTCTTTACGGGGTCGGGTGAGCTTGTTGGCAAGCATGCATTCGCTTCGATTCCTGTGTTGACCAAGGAAGCCTTCACCCCTATAGCCGAGCAGCTTGCGATTATCTTAAGAGCGAGCAGCGTGTCTGCGTCGCAGGTTGTGGGTGTGGGGCTTGCGGTGCCAGGACCTGTTACCCCAGAAAACGAATTCGTGGTTTGCCCGAACCTTGATCTCGACCTCCATGCGTACAAATCGTTTCTCGAAGCTGAGTTTCCGAAGGCGGCTGTTGCGGTAATCAACGATGCCAACGCGGCCGCGCTCGGCGATCAATGGCAGGGGAGTGCGTCGAAGAGCGCCTGCGAAAATTTCGTTCTCGTAACGTTGGGTACAGGTATTGGAGCGGGCATTATTTCACGGGGTGAGTTGCTTACGAGCAGCGCGGGAGCTGTTGGCGAAATCGGACACCTCTGCGTCGAGCCTGTTGATGGTA
>JAVWLC010000158.1:0-4618 GCA_036638175.1 Raoultibacter sp.
CCTTGACCCCCAGTCAAGTGCGCTACCAAACTGCGCCACAACCCGTTATGCTTGCCTTTCGGTTAATCCCGATTAAGCAGCGTTGTTTATAATAGTGGTAATCCCCAACCATTTCAAGAGTCGATTTGGAATTATGCCAGAAAAGCCTCATGCCACGTGCTAATCATTGAGGAAATCAGCGGCTCGATCAAGAATGACATCGGCAAGCTTACTCTTGGCGATTTTGGGAACGTCAATAAGATCATCTTCGCTGACGAGCCAAACCTTGTTGTCTTCGGTACCAAACCCCAACCCATTGCCTACTTCGTTCGCAACAATCATATCAGCATTCTTTGACTTAAGCTTCTTTTCGGCATTCTCTATGACGTGATCGGTTTCTGCCGCAAAGCCAACAACAACTTGATGCGTTTTCTTGTTACCAAGCGTTGCGAGAATATCGGGGTTCTCTACGAGCTCAATGGTTCCCAGCTCGGCATCGGCTTGACCTTTTTTGAGCTTGCGGTCTGCTGGGGACTTTGGACGCATGTCACTTACCGCTGCAGAGAACAATGCGATATCACACTGAGCGAACGCTTCTTCTGCCGCCTCATACATCTCACACGCGCTTTTGACGGGGATAAAATGAACGCCTCCAGGAGCACTCAAAGCCGTCGGTCCCGAAATTAACGTCACATCGGCGCCTCGGTGTGCAGCAGCACGAGCAAGAGCGTAGCCCGTTTTTCCTGAAGAATGGTTTGAGATGTAGCGAACAGGATCAATGGCCTCAACCGTGGGGCCAGCTGTAATCATGATTCTTTTGCCTGCAAGATCATGGGTAATACCAAGAATTTTCAGCGTTTCAGAAACTATGAGCTCCACATCAGCAAGGCGACCTTTGCCGACATCGCCGCAGGCAAGATAGCCGTCTTCCGCTTCAATAAAATGAGCGCCTCGAATATGGAGCATGCCCATATTGTTCCGCGTTGCTGGGTTTTCGTACATATTGACGTTCATGGCAGGAGCAATGATCATCGGAGCTGTTGTTGCAAGCGCCGTCGTCGTTAAAAGGTCATCAGCAATGCCACAGGCGATCTTCGCGAGAACGTTTGCGGTACATGGAGCAATGAGAAATGCGTCTGCTTCTTGCGCAAGCGACACGTGATGAATCGGATCACTTGGATCATCAAACAAACCAATAGCAACCGTTTCATGCGTCAGTGCGCGAAATGTTGTTGGACCTACAAACTCGCAGGCATGTTCGGTCATTACAACCTTCACGCGTACCCCAGCCTTCTGTAGACCACGAACGATCTCAGCTGACTTGTAGGCGGCAATGCAGCCCGTAACCCCTAAGACAACAGTCTTTTGGTTAGTGTTTTCCATGAGACGGCTCC
This sequence comes from Raoultibacter sp., assembly GCA_036638175.1. Classification (GTDB taxonomy): domain Bacteria; phylum Actinomycetota; class Coriobacteriia; order Coriobacteriales; family Eggerthellaceae; genus Raoultibacter. Next base: position 1,374 of record JAVWLC010000158.1, read on the forward strand.
TCAACATAAGGACAAACAACATCAAACAGAACCTTAGCGTGCGCTTTACTACTGTTAAGGCACGGTACATACACAAAATCATCTTCATGACGCGGATGCCCAGCTTCAAGCGCTTTTTCTAAATAGAACGGCTTGAGTTCCATTCCGATATCATAAATGGTTTCTAAGCAATCAACAGCAAAACCTGGGCAAACATAATACAATCGCCCAATATCTGCATCAGCCCAACGCATCAAAACATCTTTCGTGAACGGTGTCAGCCATTCTCTGCTCTTGTCAAAGCGACATTGGTAAGAGATTGTCCAGCGCTTGCGGTCAATTCCCAATTCGCTTGCTATCTGCAAGCTCGAAGCACCACTTTGTAGTTCATAGGTATCCCCTGCTTCAATATCCACAAGGGGAATCGAATGAAAAGAAAAAAGTAGCATGTCATTGGAGTTAGGCTCAAATCCTGCATGTTTGATTGAAGCTGCAAGCGCCTTAATATAGGTTGGGTGATCATGATAGTTGTCAATAAAATCAACATCACCCAACCAGTTACTCTTTTTTACGGCCTTTTCAACGCTATCGTGAACAGAACCAGTTGTTGAGTGAGCGCTTTGTGGATATAAGGGCACAACAACAATGCGGTCACAACCTTCATCAATAAAAGTCTGTATACCTACGGCAATACTCGGATCGCTGTAGCTCATAGCATGGCGAACCAGCACATTGTCATATCCCGCATCAGAGAACTTTGCTGCAAGGCCTGTCACTAACTTTTCGTGCCCGAGCGTAAAAGGCGATCCCTTATCGGTCCAGATCTGCTCATATTTTGCGCTACTTTTGCGACCACGTGAAGGCAGGATAAAAACGTGAACGATAGGCCACCAGAGCACCCTATTCATAGGAGCAATACGTTTATCCAAAAGAAACTTGCTAAGGTATTTCCTTACGGCACGAGGATTCGGAGCCGAAGGGGTTCCCGTATTAACAAGAAGGACGCCGCAGCGGGTGTACGCTGGCATCGATCAATCACTTCCTTACCGTTCACGCGAAGCCGAAACGAAACTGTAATTCCTGTTGATGAACAATCTAGTATACTCTAGCCTTGAAACAAGACAAGGAGTCCATCGATGCTGAAAGAACCGAAAAAATCGGGTTCTTATGAAACTAAAGAAGCGAACGAACGCACTGAGCACATCAAAACGATCCCTGTAGAGCAACTGCAGCACGATCAGCAAGACTCAACAAAGACGGTTTCCTCGAGTCCCCAAAAAGAAAATCCAATCGTTCAATTGGTTACGGAAATTCATGCTCAGTTCTTCCATAATCAAGGATATCTCAAGATAGATTACTTCACTATGTTTTGGCTTTTTGTGGCGGCTTCAGTTATTGGACTCGGTGTTGAAACCATCTATCATGTGATCGTGTTTGGCGGCTGGGAAAGTCGCGCAGGTCTTGTTTGGGGACCCTTTTCGCCTATTTACGGCTCGGGAGCTGTTTTACTCACCCTGTTCCTCAATCGTTATTATCACTCTCACAACCTCGTAATTTTTCTCATCTCGATGGTTGTAGGCTCAGCGCTTGAATACGTGACCAGTTGGGGCATGCAGACGTTTTGGGGCGCTATTGCATGGGACTACACAGGTACCTTTGGCAGCATACAAGGGCGCACGAACTTTTTCTTCGGAATTATGTGGGGCATGCTGGGACTCGTGTGGGTCCGCATAATGATTCCCCTGGTGAAGCGTATCTTTTCTCACATTAACTCGAAAAATAGACTCGCGTTGGTGCTTACCGTTATCATGAGCATATTTATGGCAGTCAATATCATCTGCACGTGCCTGGCTCTTGATCGAGAAAGCCAGCGGCAAGCAGGTATTCCAGCCACCAACCCGATCCAAACGTTTTGCGATGATGTTTTTCCTAGCAGCTTCCTTGAGGCTCGTTTTCAAAACATGACGGTTACTGCGAAGTAAAAGCCTCAAATGCGGTAAGTCCTGCATTGGTTTTTCCTCGCGAGCGATCAGCCAACATATCGTATGCCGCCTGAAGATCACAGGGAAGACCCTCTACAAAACTCATCTCTTCCTTTGTTATGGGATGAGTGAATTGAAGACGATACGAATGCAAAAATTGACGATCCAAGCCAAGTTGAGCCTTCGGCGTTCCGCTACCATATACTGGATCACCTACGCATGCATGCTTAATGTAATTCATATGCACGCGAATTTGATGCGTCCTACCTGAGAACAGCTTACAATCGAGCAGTGTATAGCCATCGTCTTTGGGGCCAGCGTCAAAACGTTCAAGCACCGTAAACGTTGTGATCGATGGTCGCGCCGACGGAGAATCGCTGACAGTCATACGCATGCGGTCTTTATCTCCCCGAGCAATAGGAGCATCAATCATGCCCGTATCGTGCGGAATGATCCCCTGGACAAGCGTTAGGTAGTGTCTATCGACTATGCGATCACGAATATCATCCATGAGCGCTTGACCTGCTCTATCGGTTTTTGCAGCAAGCATCAACCCACTTGTATCGCGATCAAGGCGATGCACAATACCTAATCGATCCTGCTCGCCCTGCACGTTGCAGAGATGATCAACGCCACAATGGTAGATAAGCGCATTAACAAGCGTTCCTTCAAAATGATCAACTGAGGGATGACAAACTAATCCTACTTGTTTCGAGAGCACAAGAAGCTCATCATCCTCAAAGCGAATATCAAGATCGATGGGCTGCCCAACAAGATGCGTCTGCGGCACATCTTCGTCGACCTCATAAGCAATCGCATCACCCGAAGCAACAACATACTTCTTGGCAACCACGTTCCCGTTTACGAAGACACGGCCTTCGTCGATGGCGCGCGCTGCTGCCGATCTGCTTGCGTATAGATTCCGTTCCGCAGCAAGCACATCAAGACGCATTCCTGCGTCAGAGGATTCAATCATATGTATGAGCGTTCTTGTCATCAGGACTCAGAATCATTTTGTGCTGCTTGATCAGCTTTTCGCCAACCAAGCAGCATAGCTGCAATAAAGATCACGAATCCACAGGTCACACCTATATCGGCAACGTTAAATACAGGGAAATCTATAAACGTGAAGTCAATGAAATCCACAACGTAACCAAGGGTGAAGCGGTCGATGGCATTACCAATGGCGCCCCCGATGAGCAGCCCGATCGATGCCGCCGCGAGCTTCGAGGTCTGGTGCGCGAGCCAGACGGCAAGTGCAAGGCTTGCAGCAATGGCGAAGAG
>JAVWLC010000158.1:4628-6018 GCA_036638175.1 Raoultibacter sp.
ATTTGTCCCTTATTTATCTCGTTTGCAGCGTAAAACAAATAGGCGAACAAAAGAGCACACACAATGAGTGACATAATTCCTAAGGCAAACGTTGAATCACCAAACATTCCCCAAGCAGCGCCCGTGTTGTGTACGAGTCTGAATCTAAAAAGACCCATGATCGGCTCAGTAATAATATCTCCAGGCTCAAAAGCGTTATTAAAAAAGCTTTTAGTAGCCATGTCGATAGCAAGCCAAAGCCCAGCTATCGCAGCAAAGATAAGCAGGACTCGTCCTCGCTTTGTGACTTTTTCATCCGACACTGGTGGAGTTTGATCCATAGTAATTATTGCTCCGATCGATTTTCTTCAAAACCAAGGGCATCGAGAGCGGTACCACATCGCTGGCAAACATCCTCATGACCTGCCACACCACCCAGCTCCCTGAAATTCCAACAACGGGGGCATTTCTCACCTTCAGCTCTGTTTACCTCTACGGCAAGCTCATCGCCCGCAACGAACGTTACGCCCGATACAATGAACAGCTCTTCGAATACGGCAGAATCAAAGTTGGCAACTGCGGTGAGCATCTCTTGTGGCGCAGTAACAACAACAGCTGCTTCTTGGCTCTTGTTGACCGTCTTTGCACTGCGGGCTTCCTCAAGAGCCTTAGTAACAGCCTCGCGCAGCTCAAGCGCAACACCAAAGGCAGCAAGAACGCTTCGCGCTTCATCATCGGTGCATGTAGGTACAAAATCGGACTGCTCTGGCCAGCCCGCTAATTGAACATTTGTCGGCCTGCCCTCGCGATTGCGCATTGCTTCAGGATAATGCTCCCACACTTCATCGGTTGTAAACGAAAGAATGGGTGAAAGCGTGCGAACGAGCATCTCAAGAACATTCAAAATAACTGTTTGCGCACTTCGACGAAGCGGCGAATCAGGAGCTTCTGAATACAAACGATCCTTGCAGGCGTCCATGTAGACCGCCGATAAATCGTTCACCACGAATTCATAAACATTTCGATAGACATAGTGGAACTTATAAGAATCGTAAGCAGCTTCAATTTCCGTCAGCAACGCACGAGCCTTAGCAAGCATCCACTGATCAATGGGAGAAAGATCCGACCAATTGCTCACGGCATCAGTTGTATCATCAAAATCGCTCAGGTTGCCCAACAGGAAACGGAATGTGTTGCGAATACGGCGATACGCTTCACTGGTGCGATCGAGTATCTCATCACCAATGTTAACATCCTGAGAATAATCAACGCTCGCCACCCAAAGACGCAAAACGTCGGCACCGCTTTTAGCCATTACCTCAGCAGGATCAACACCATTGCCAGCTGATTTAGACATTTTTTTGCCTTCAGCATCCATGGTAAAGCCGCAATGCATAACTGACTTATAAGG
>JAVWLC010000159.1:0-6014 GCA_036638175.1 Raoultibacter sp.
ATAACGCGTAACCTGCGTGATCTTTTTACGCCCAGAATCGCCCTCTTTAGCCCAACGACCAACCGCAGGAATAACACCCTGCATCAACTGCATGATAATTGAAGCAGTAATGTAGGGCATGATACCCAGTGCGAACACCGAGAAGTTAGAAAGTGCACCGCCAGTGAACAGGTCGAGCATGGTCATAGACACACCTTGATCCGTAAAGGAGGCGGCGAACTCCTGAAACGGAATGCCCGGCACGGGAATATAAGCTCCCAAGCGATACAGTGCCAGAATAGCAAGCGTAAAAAGAATCTTCTTACGCAGCTCAGGCACTTTAAATGCGTCAACAATTGAGCTTAGCAAGGCTCTTCGACCTTTCCTCCAGCTGCCTCGATCTTTGCTTTCGCCGAAGCAGAAACCTTGTCGACCTTCACGGTAAGAGCTTTGGTGATTTCTCCGTCACCAAGAACCTTGACGAGTGCATCGGCGTGCTTGATGATGCCCTTCGCCTTAAGGCTTTCGCCATCGATAACATCTCCTGCTTCAAAATAAGCATCGAGACGGCTTACGTTGACGGGGACATACTCAACACGATTGATGTTACGGAAACCAGGGAGCTTAGGAAGACGGCGAGCCAAGGGAGTTTGTCCACCCTCAAAGCCTGCGCCCTTAGCGCCACCAGCACGTGACTTCTGTCCGTTGTAACCACGACCAGCAGTCTTGCCGGTTCCTGATGCAGGACCGCGACCGACGCGCTTACGGGCTTTTGTGGATCCCTCAGCGGGTACCAGATCTTTCAGTTCCATTACATTTCTCCTTATTCGCTATACCGAGCTTATGCTCGATGCTGGCAGCTCGCCGCCAGCAAACTTCTCAATGACCTTACGAATGGAAACGAAGAAGCTGTTAAGCTTCTTCGACTTCCACAAGGTGCTTTACTTTAAAAATCATGCCGCGAACACAGGGATTGTCAACCTGCTCGACAGTACGATTGATCTTACCGAGGCCCAAAGCCTTCAGGGTTTTACCCTGATCGGCTGGGCATCCAATAGCGCTTCTCACCTGAGTCACGCGAAGAGTTTTTTCTGCCATGGTTACTTCTTCTCCTTCCAGCCAAAGATTTGGCCGACCGAGATGCCACGACGCTCTGCAACCTGCTCGGGGCTCTCCATAGTCCTGAGACCCTCAGCTGCTGCCTTAACAATGTTCATAGCGTTGCTTGTACCCAAAGACTTGGTCAGCACGTCGGTCACACCAGCGAGTTCCATGACGGCACGAACAGGGCCGCCAGCGATAACGCCGGTACCAGGAGTAGCTGGCTTCAAAAGCACGCGACCTGCGCCAAACTCACCGATGATTTCATGCGGAAGTGTCTTTTCATCAGTCAACGGCACGGTGAACATGTTCTTCTTTGCGTCTTCGACGCCTTTCTTGATGGCAATCGGCACTTCCTGGGACTTGCCCATGCCGACACCAACGCGACCATTGCCGTCACCGACGACAACGAGCGCGGTAAGGGCGAAACGACGGCCGCCCTTGACAACCTTAGAAACGCGGTTGATGTAGACCACGCGCTCCTGAAGCTCAGGAACCGCTGCCTGGTTATCTTGCTGTTTACGAGCCATAAGCGTTTAACACCCCTTTTAAAATATCAGGCCAGCTTCACGGGCACTGTCGGCAACAGCCTTGATGCGTCCGTGATACAGGTTGCCGCCACGGTCGAAAACAACTTCCGTGACTCCAGATTCCTTCGCTTTCTTACCGATCAGGGTTCCGAGAGCTGCAGCACCTTCAACGGTTGCTCCATTCTTATCGGTCGCCTTAAAATCGGGGCTCAGCGTCGAGACGGCGCAGAGCGTCTTGCCTGCAACGTCATCGATTACCTGAGCATAAATATTTGCATTGCTGCGCGTAATGCACAGACGCGGACGAGCGGGCGTGCCAGAGACCTTACCGCGGACGCGGGTGTGGCGCCGACGCAACCCTGCTTGTTTTGCTTTTAATTTCTTCATAATAAGTTTCCCTTCAGTCCTTTATCTCAGCGTAAGCGATTGTGATTAATCGGACTTAGCAGCTTTACCAAGCTTGCGACGGACATGCTCGCCTTGGTAACGAATACCCTTGCCCTTGTAAGGCTCAGGCTTGCGCCACTTACGAATGTTCGCTGCAACCTGTCCAACCGCTTCTTTGCTGGGACCGGAAACAATGATCTCGGTCTGGCTGGGGACCTCAAAGGTGATGCCTTCAGGAGCCTTAACCAAAACGGGATGGGAAAAACCAAGCTGCATCTCAAGGTCTTGACCTTTGAGTGCGGCACGATAGCCGACGCCGACCAGTTCAAGCTTCTTGGAGAAGCCTGCGGAAACGCCTTCGACCATATTGCTAATAAGGGTACGGCTGAGACCGTGGAAGCTCTTTGCTTCACGAGAATCATCCGGACGCTCGACGATAACTTGATCGCCTTCCTGCTTGATTGCCATCATCTCAGGAAGCGTGCGAGAAAGCTCGCCTTTCGCACCCTTAACGGTGACGGTATTGCCGTCGATCTTTACTTCGACGCCAGCAGGAACGGTGATGGGTTGTTTACCGATACGTGACATATCTAAATCCCTTCCTTTCCTACCAAATGTAGGCGATGACTTCGCCGCCGACGCCTGCTTTGCGGGCATCGCGATCGGTCATAACACCGTGACTTGTTGAGATGATTGCGGTACCGAGGCCACCGAGAACACGAGGCAGCTCATCTTTACCAGCATAAATACGAAGACCAGGCTTGGAGATACGCTTCAAGCCGCGGATGGTCTTGCTTTTCTTGTCGCCATACTTCAGCGTGATTTCGAGGGTATCACGGGGTTCGCCCTGCTCAATCTCGAAACCGACGATGTAGCCCTCTTCCTGCATGATGCGGGCGAGTTCGACGAGTTTCTTGCTCGACGGCATGGAAACCGTCGGCTTGCTTGCAGAGTTTGCGTTACGCACACGCGTAAGCATATCTGCAATGGGATCGTTCATACTCATTGTTTCTCCTTTGGTCCGTGATGAGCCGTAAAGCCGGTTCGTTGGTGCCCTTAGCACCTCCGCCTTTGCTTGCGGCACACCCGTTGCGTAACAGTTTCTCTTGGGTCTTTACCAGGAAGACTTGGTCACGCCGGGAAGTTCGCCTTTGTTTGCGAGCTCGCGAAGGCAGACGCGGCACAGACCGAACTTACGGTAGTACGCACGGGGGCGTCCACAGCGAGTACAACGGTTGTGCTGGCGCGTCGAGAACTTCGGCTCACGCTTAGCTTTGGCGATCATCGATTTCTTAGCCATGCAAATCCTTCTTTCTTATAACCAACCCGATTTCTGGGTTTAAGGTTCCTTAGTTCTTGAACGGGAATCCAAGCGCCTTAAGCAGTGCAAACGCTGCTTCGTTTTCTTCAGCAGTGGTCACGAAGGTGACATCCATACCACGGGTACGATCAACTTTGTCGTACTCAATTTCAGAAAAGATCATCTGCTCGGTAATACCGAGGGTATAGTTGCCGCGACCATCAAAGCTTGTGGTCGGAAGACCACGAAAGTCACGAACACGCGGAAGAGCTGTTGCCAAAAGACGATCCAAAAACTCCCACATACGGTCGCCGCGAAGCGTTACCTTACAGCCGATAGGCTGTCCTTCACGCACATGGAATCCAGCAATGGACTTCTTAGCGCGTGTCACAGCAGGCTGCTGACCTGTGATGATACGAAGATCATTGATAGCGGCGTCGAGCAGCTTTGAATCGGATGCAGCAGCGCCAACACCCATGTTCACAACGATCTTATCAAGGCGCGGAACCTTATTGACGTTATCGACACCGAGCTCTTTTTCGAGCGCAGGAACGATCTCGGTTTTGTACATTTCCTTCAAACGAGGAATAGCCATAATATGTAACCTCTCTTCGATGAATTAAACACAGGATTTCCGACCCTGCGTCCCCCGCCTATGCGAGGGTCATGTCCTTCATCAGACCTTCGGGCACCCTATGAGATGCCCGTCGACTGATTATTTCTTATCAATAGCTTCGTTGCACTTCTTGCAGTAGCGAATCTTCTTACCGTCTTCGCGCTTGCTTGCGATACGGGTAGCCTGCTTGCAGCTCGGGCACACGATTGCCACGTTCGAAACGTGAATCGGAGCCTCAACGCTTGAAATGCCGCCCTGAGGGTTCTGCTGAGTCGGACGCAACGCCTTCTTGACGATGTTGACCTTCTCGACAACTACGCGCTCGCTTTGGGGAACGGTGCGCAAGACGACAGCCTCTTTGCCCTTATCTTTGCCCGTAAGAACCTTGACCTTATCGCCCTTTTTGATATTCATCTTTGCCATTTGCCTACCCCCTTACAGCGTTTCCGGTGCCAGGGACACAATCTTCATGTACTTCTTGTCGCGCAGCTCACGAGCAACGGGCCCGAAGATACGGGTGCCGCGCGGTGCGCCAGCAGCGTCAATAAGCACAGCAGCGTTCTGGTCGAACTTGATATAGCTGCCGTCGTTACGACGAACTTCCTTCTTTACTCGCACAACAACGCAGCGAACAACTTCGCCTTTTTTGACGTTGCCGTTTGGCGCGGCTTCTTTGACACTGCAGATGATGACATCTCCCAGTCCTGCATAGCGACGCTTTGAGCCGCCGAGGACCTTGATGCACTGCACCTTGCGAGCGCCAGAGTTATCGGCCACTGCGAGCATGGTTTGCATCTGAATCATTGCTTTAACCTAACTTTCATCTCGTATAGTCTGGATGAATCCGCAGACTATTTGGCCTTTTCCACGATCTTGAGCAAACGCCAGCGCTTCAGCTTAGACAGCGGGCGGGTTTCCATGATCTGGACAGTATCGCCAACACCGGCGCTATTCTCCTCGTCATGAGCATGGAATTTCTTCGTGCTCGTCATCATCTTGCCGTACACAGGATGCTGTTTACGTTCCTTAACTTGAACAACGCAAGTTTTTTCACCCGCGGCGCTTACGACGACGCCCTGGCGAACCTTGCGAGAATTACGTTCTTCACTCATTTATTCTCAACCTTTCTTACAGTCCGCTTGAGTTAAGCACTCAGCTCACGGGCGCGCATCTCAGTCTGGATACGTGCGATGTCTTTCTTAACCTGGCTAACACGAGCGGTATTATCGAGCTGGCTCGTTGCCATCTGGAAGCGCAGATTGAAAAGCTCTGCGCGTGCCTCTTTCAGCTTCGCCTGGAGATCTTCAGCCGAAAGCTCACGAATTTCTGCTGCTTTCATTTATGCCTGCCCTTCCGTTTCGCGAGAAACAATCTTGCACTTGATGGGCAATTTGTTGATAGCGAGGCGAAGTGCCTCACGAGCGGTCTCTTCGTCAACACCAGCGATCTCAAACATGATACGGCCAGGCTTGACAACAGCCACCCATGCCTCGGGGTTACCTTTACCAGATCCCATGCGGGTTTCCGCAGGCTTCTGAGTGATCGGCTTGTCCGGGAAGATGGTGATCCAAACTTTACCCCCACGCTTCATGTGACGAGTCATAGCAATACGAGCAGCCTCAATTTGGCGGTTGGTAATCCACGCAGCCTCCAGAGCCTGAACTCCGTACGTGCCGTGGTTCAATTGGGTGCCGCCTTTGGCTTTACCCTTCATAGAACCACGCTGCACCTTGCGGTGCTTAACGCGCTTAGGTACGAGCATTTACTTTGCCCCCCTCTCATTTCGACGAGAACGGTTGGGGCGAGAGCTGCCTTCGAGAGCCGGCTGAGGAGCCTTCTGGCCGGGGAGCACTTCACCGTGATAGACCCACACCTGCACACCAATGGAACCCATGGTGGTACGGGCGGTGGTGAAACCGTAATCAATTTTGGCACGCAGTGTGTGCAATGGCACGCGACCTTCGCGATACCATTCGCGACGGCTCATTTCAGCACCGCCGAGACGGCCTGAGCACTGAATACGGATGCCCTGAGCACCGCTCTTACGAGCAGACTGGACAGCCTTGCGCATGGCGCGACGGAATGCGACGCGACCTTCGAG
>JAVWLC010000160.1:0-6002 GCA_036638175.1 Raoultibacter sp.
ACATCATCCAACTGCTTGCCGTCATCCTCTACAACCTTAACTTCGAAGGTTTTGCCACTGGCACGATTTACAAAGGCGCAACAAAGGGTGTCTGCGCGCCTGGTCTCAACTGTTATTCATGCCCAGGCGCTATTGGATCGTGCCCCATCGGCTCACTGCAGGCAGCGCTTGTTGCAAGCGATCAGAAGCTGCCACTGTATATTGTTGGGACCATCCTTGCTTTTGGCGCATTGCTTGGGAGAACCGTATGCGGATGGCTCTGCCCTTTTGGATTCTTGCAAGACCTTCTCGACAAAATTCCGCTTCCTAAGCTCCGCAAAGGTGCTTGGAGCCGCGTACTTTCGTGGGGCAAATACCTCGTGCTCGCGGTGCTTGTGGTTGCAGCGCCACTCTTCCTGTATCACACAACAGGCATCGGCACACCAGCCTTTTGCGCTTACCTTTGTCCCGCAGGAACACTGCAAGCTGGCATTCCCCTCGTTGCTATGGACGAAAGTCTGCAGACGATGGTTGGCTCGTTGTTCGACTGGAAGATTGGTTTGCTTGTTGTTGTTCTCTTGGCTTGTCTCTTTATCTATCGGCCGTTTTGTCGATTCCTCTGTCCGCTTGGTGCGCTCTATTCGTTCTTCAACCGCTTTGCGCTGCTGCGCTATCGGGTCGACAAAGACCACTGCACGGGATGCAACGCGTGCCTGAGTGTCTGCAAAGTCGATATACGTACCGTCAGTGATCGCGAGTGCATACAGTGTGGAGCCTGTGTAACAAGTTGCCAAACCAACGCAATCCGTTTCTCGCTTCATGATATGCTGCAAAAACAGCAACAGTTAGAGACCACCGAGCCTTCGCCGGCACATGACCCAGCCCCACGCGCATAACCAGGAGACGACATGACACGTAGTACCACGCCATCAGGCCGCCGTATCGCCTTTACGCTTATACTCACGCTTGCACTTGCTTTATCGTCAGGCGTCCTTGCCAGCTGTTCGTCGGGTGCGAGCAATTCCCAGCAACCAGCAGAATCTAAGTCGCAGGAATCGACGGGAGGAGGCGCGAGTACCGTCGCCAAAAAAGGCAGTGCTGCGCCTGACTTTGAGTTTGAGATGATCGATGGAACCACCGCTAAGCTTTCTGACTACAAAGGCCAGGTTGTCCTGCTCAACTTCTGGGCAACGTGGTGCGGTTACTGCATTCGCGAGATGCCCGATATGGCCAAAATCACGGAAACCTATCCTGATGTGGTTGTTCTTGCCATCAATCGCGGAGATCAACCAGCTAAAGCTATCTCAGGAGCAGAAGAACTCGGTTACGATTTCGTCTGGGGCCTCGATCGCGATGGCGCCATTGAGGCACTCTACCCCGCCAACGGGATTCCGTACTCGGTGATTATCGACAAGGACGGCGTAGTTACTACCACCTTCAGTGGCAGTGCCGCAGACATGTACCCCCGTTTCGAGCAAGCCGTCGTCGAAGCAGGAGCGTAGTTGCGAGGTTGGGGGTTGGGCTAGGTTGGGGGTTTGTGTGGGTTGGGAGTTTGTGTGGGTTGGGGGTTGCCTTGGTTGAGATTTTGCCTAGGTTGTGGGGTTTGCCTAGGTTGAGGGTTTGTGTAGGTAGAGGGTTTGCTCAGGTTGAGGGTTTATCTTGGTTGGAGGTTTGCCCAAGTTGAGGGTTTGCCTACGTTGGGAGTTATCCTCCGCCAAAAGGGTCGGGACAAAAATCGAGGCCAAATTGGATGGAAATCCCGGAAATGTAGTCGTTTGGGGCCTCAAAAAAATTGCCTTATTAAATCTGATTTCTAAAGTACCTGATCAGGCGTTTGCGTACATTTGTACGTACAAAAACGCTCTCAAAAAGGACTACATTCCCGTCAAATCCATCCAAAATCAGCGAAAAAAGTGTCCCGAGGGCTTAGTTCGCGTAAACCAGCTAAACTTTCCTGTCCTGAAAGCTGAATTCACAAATCGCGTCCAGAATCGACCTCAGGTCAACCCGAGATAAGTCTGGTGTCAACCCGCGAGCGACTTGGCATCAACCCGCTTGCTGGTTTAGGGGTGGACGGACTCCTGTTTGCTTCGGGACAAACCCCGACACTTGAAAGACAAATTAATTCTGGACAGAATGGATGCAACCAGAAATAAATAGGCAATTTGAACAAACTTCTTTCTTTCCAAGCACTCTCAATCTGCTATGTTGCAAGTATGAGTATTTTCATCAGTCATACCTCTGCTTTAGAGTGTTTGCGTGCAGATAGCATCCCGCGCAATCGATCGTTGTCGCGCTCAAAACCATCACCCGAAAGCGTACCAACACGCAAGCATATTGATGCGCTTGACCTCGCTGTACTCGGGATAAGCGAGACTCCACTGCACCTTGCGGTTGGCAGTACTCAATCGCGGGGATGCTCACAGTTAGTCAGGTGTCATGTCTGGCAGGGACCGAGTTCGGCTAAATCGTTTGCTCTTATTGCAGACGACCTGTATGCAAGTTCAGCTGAAGCATGTTTCCTGCAATTAGCAACCGCGCTAGCGCCTGTAGAACTTGCTCAAGTTGGGATGGAGTTTTGCGGCTCGTATGCGCTTGACGCGCAAGATCCTAACGGGTTTCGTCCGCAGCTACCACTAACCTCGGCGCGAGCGCTTGAGCGGTATCTCCAAAAAGCAGAAGGAATTCGTGGGGTTAAGCAGGCACGACAGGCCTTGCGATTCATCGCGGACAATTCCGCCTCCCCTATGGAAACCATTGTTACTTTGCTGTTGTGCCTTCCGAATATTTATGGAGGCTACGGACTAGAGTTACCGAAGCTCAATCAGACAATCAAGATGCCTGACGAGGTTCGTGCGACCACGGGAAGAAAACAATGCATATGCGATCTGTTCTGGCCAAAAGCAAAACTCGCCGTGGAATATGATAGCGATCAGTGGCACGCAGACACGCAGCAAATCTCTAGCGATTCGAAGCGACGGACAGCCTTGGAGCTGGCAGGCGTGACTGTCGTCACCATCACGCGCGGACAGGTCTACGATGCGCGGGCGTTCGACGAAACAGCCCGCGCGTTAGCGAAACGGCTCGGGAAGCGCATACGAGTTCAATGCGATGGCTGGTTCGCAAAGCGATTTGCGCTCCGAACGCAACTCTTGCAAGGCGTTCGCTCATCTGCGGACATATGAAGGCGCACCCCGCGCTAGCACCAACGCGCCACATGGACGTGCGCTCGCTCGTCTGCGGACATGTGATGACGCGCGCTCCTTGCTGCCGCCAACGCGCTGCTTAGACTTGCACTCGCTCGTCTGCGTACACGCCAGGTCACGCCACCTGAAGAAACGCCACACCCTCAGCGACCGCAAGCAGCCTTAGAGTGACGAAATAATGCGCTGGGTGCGAACTTCGACTTCGGCTTTGGCGCGCTCGACGTCGATGGTGTCCCAGGCGCCATCGCGATAGAGCACTTCGCCGTCAACCATGGTGAGACAGACATCGCTGCCATGACCTGCAAAGACTGCGTTGTTGAGCAAATCGGTGCCAGGGCACCACGAGGGGCCGCCTGTGTTGAGCACTGCGAGATCGGCTTTTGCGCCTAGTGCAATGTGACCGCAATCCTTGCGACCCTGCGAAAGAGCACCCGTGCGCGTTGCGGCACGCAATGCTTGAGCTGCGGAAACAGCAGTTGGATCGAGGTTTGCGCCTTTTGAGGCAAGTGCGAACACGAAGAGATCTTGATACATGTCGAGGTTGTTGTTGGAAGCAGAGCCATCGGTTCCAAGTGCAACATTCACGCCGCGCTCGAGCATTTTGGTCACAGGCGCAAAACCGCTCCCGAGCTTCATGTTTGAAACGGGATTGCATGCGACAAACGCGCCTTTTTGAGCAAGCAGATCGATGTCGTCATCATCAACCCACACGCAGTGAGCCGCTGTAACGGGAACCTCAAATACGCCAAGACTGTCGAAGTAGCGTACGGGCGTGAGGCCTCCACGGCGTCCCTTGCACTCTTCGTGTTCCGATTGCGTTTCAGAAACATGTACGTGGATATTGAGCCCTTTGTCTTGAGCAATCTGCGCGATATCGGCCACGACTGTCGGGTTCGACGTGTACTCAGCATGGATGTTGTAGTCGATGAGAATGCGGCCATCAGCACTTCCGTGATACTTCGCAACAAGTTCCTCATTGAGTGCACAGATGGGATAGTCCTTGTACGGCTTGTCCTCAAAAGCAATCAGACCGTGGCAGGCATTCATCTTCATGCCGCATTCGGTGACTGCGCGAATTCGCTCAGACGTTTGGTAGTACATATCCGAAAAGCTCACCGTGCCATAACGGAGCATTTCTGCACATGCCAGCATTGTGGCCCAGTACGCATCTTCGTCAGTGATTTTAGCCTCGAAGGGAAAAACCAGATCATTCAGCCAGGTCTGGAGGGGCATATTTTCAGCATAGCCCCGCAAAAGCGTCATCGGGGCATGAGCGTGCGCATTGTACATGCCAGGAACCAAGAGACGCTCATCGCCATCGTACACTTCGCCAAAACGAATTGCCTGCTCAGGCGATGGTGCCTCATCAGAAATGTATTCGATACGGCCATCGACCGTTCCCACCCAGCGACCTGTCTGGACTTCAAAGTTCTCATCGAGCATGACAATATCGGAAAACAGCATGGAGGCTCCTTCGCGTTCAAGGTTGTTTGTGATGAGCAGTATACCAAGACCAGCAGTGAGTTCGCGGGTTTTAGCTCAGCACCAATAAGACTAGAGCAATTAGTTGCGTTGTGCAATTACCGTTACTGCACCCCTATAACAAGAGCGTCTTTCGCTCAAACAGGTTTGTGCTACCATAGTCAAAACGAGGGAACTATTGCGCGCGCACAACCAATGCGAGTGCTTTTGCAGAAAACAGACGAAGCCCGCTAGGGCGAAAGGAAGACGGATTATGGCAGAAGAAGAATGCGCGCACGAGTGCTCTGGCTGCGGGGTATCAGGATGCGGAGATCGCTCTGAACCCGTAGATCACACACTCAAGCCCAATGATCGTTCGTCCATCAAGCACGTCATCGGCGTTGTATCGGGCAAAGGTGGCGTTGGAAAATCACTCGTCACAGGATTACTTGCGAGTAGCATGCAGAAAAAGGGCTTCAAGGTTGGCATTCTCGACGCTGACGTAACGGGACCTTCCATCCCAAAGGCCTTCGGGATCACGAATCCCCTCTCGGCCGATCAGGACGGCATCATCCCTGCTCAAAGCCAGAGTGGCATCAAGATTATTTCCACCAACCTCATGCTTCCGAAAGATGATCTGCCTGTTGCGTGGCGTGGCCCTGTTGTGTCAAACGCGGTTCGCCAGTTCTTCAACGAGGTCAACTGGGGCGATATTGATTACCTGTTCGTCGATATGCCTCCGGGAACTTCCGATGTTCTGCTGACCGTATTCCAATCGCTGCCTACTGAGGGCATTGTGACGGTTTCGGCTCCGCAAGAGCTTGTTGCCATGATTGTTGGCAAGGCAGTTCACCTTGCACAGGACATGGATATTCCGTTGCTCGGTCTTGTTGAGAATATGGCGTACTTCACCTGCCCCGATTGCGATACGAAACATCATATCTTCGGTGAGCCGCAGGGCAAAGAAGTTGCGGAGCGCTACAACATCCCCGCCTACGCTACCCTTCCCATCGATCCCGCGTTTGCGCGGTTGTGCGATGCTGGCAAGGTTGAAGACTCCGATGTTGCCGACGCGCTCGACCCGATCATCGAGCAGATTGCGAAGCTCGGCTCGCCGCTCGAGCAACGCCGTACAACCAAGCGGCAATCACAATTTGGCAGCGACAACCTGCAAAAGATACACCATTTGGATTAGCCCATGCAAAGCTTTCGAGAACCGCATGGGCTTTTTCGTTTTCTTTGCTCGCAGGAAGCTCCATCGGTTACTATAGTATTAAATCACTGAGACACGAGGACGCCCTATGTTGGCGTCCCTGCATGCGAGGAGTCGTCACTATGGGAAACGACACCGAATCG
>JAVWLC010000161.1:0-5983 GCA_036638175.1 Raoultibacter sp.
TTGTCAAACACCTTCAGAGACTCGCTCATCTTCGCCCCTTCCCGCAAGCACGAGAACGAGCGCCATACTATCAACAATTCTTCGTGTGGCGCTCGATACCTTTCCTGTATCCATTGCTCTGTTGCTGTAGAGGTCGTCAAGAACTACAAGGGCAAGCTCTTTTGCTATCGCGTTATCGTCGGTCACGTGAGAGCCGACCGTCTCGTTAAGATATTCGGCAACGGTCTTGCGAAGCGAAGTAATGCGACGCTCAACAAGCTCGTCGCATTCAAATAGTCCAAGATAGTCTTTGACATCTTGTACCGAAACGATATCTTCCGTCACGCCGCATACACCCCCTTAGCCTTCCGCGACTGCGACAAAGCCCTTAACAAAGGCTTCGTCATCGCGCAACACAACGTCTTCGCGCTCGATACCGCGATACAGCGTGAGGTCTTCCTCATATGCGTTGAGGTCACCAATTGCTGCAACTTCTGATGCCGAGATAGAGAGCGCCTTGCGGTTAAAAAACTCAATGCCCTCTTTGAGATCGCCAATATACATTGGGATGCCCTTTGTTGCGTCGCTTTTGAGATCGCAATTAGGAACGACATCAACGGGGATCGTTGTTGCTCCAGCACAAAGTTGCATGCGCATCGGGTCAGCTGGGTTTGGCTGCAACAGATACTTGCCCTCGGTATCCTTCAGCGTGTCAAGCCACTGCAAACCATCATCGTTTGTGATAATTTTCGAAGTCGGCTTGAACGCCTGACCGAGTTCAATGTTGAGCACCTTTTTGATGTCATCAATGCCCGCGATAGCAGCAGGCACGGGAGCACCTTCGCCAGAATACTTCGAGTCGAGCTGCTCCAAAATGAGTTTGTTACCAGTTACACGGCTTTCGTCGGCAAACCATTCGCTGATGATCTTGACAATGTTTTCATCAGTATCGTCAAGAAGTTCGTTTGTGATAGGCATGTAGCCAGCATACTTATCAATGGTGTACTTGATGCGCCCGAACTCTGGCGTGCTCGTCGCGCTAATCTTTCCACCCTCGCCGACTTTCGCAAATCCGCTTACTTGGCTGCGCTTTTTGTAAGTGCGTGCGCCGCTCATTGTCTTGACATTGGTTACCGTAACGAGATCAATAAGAGAGCGCTTTGCTTGGCGCAGCTCATAGATTTTCGTAACGATATCCTCGGGCACGGTATAGCCGCCGCTTGCAGGAGTCCCTTCGTTGAGACCCTTAAAGCCCGCGCGGGCGGCTTTCGCAAACGCCTTTACGGATTCGACATAACCACCTTTGGCTTTTTCTGCCGCCTTCTCAATTGTGTCGGGTGGGATTTCCTCCTTACTCAACTCGAAGAGACGCTTTTCCGCGTTGAACTCTTCTTGAAGTGAATCCACTTCATCAAGAAGCGAGGTCGCCTTTGCGACATCCTTTGTATCGCCGTCGGTCATGTAGCCTTTTGCTTCGTCTCGCTTTGCTTTCATAGCTGCGAGCAATTCACGCATACGCTTGTTCATAATTGATTTTCCTCCTCAAAAAGAAAAGCGCCCATCAGGCGCATTCTTGTTTCGATTTCTTGTTGTTCGACAGCGTCTTTTTCGCCGCCTGGGTCTTCGGGGTCTTCGTAAGCTTTTGCCTTTTCTGGCTCGCTTGGAATTTCAGGCTCAGTTTTCTCCCCCGTGTAGCTCTTTACCGTGCCTGCTTCACGCTGTGCTGGGACAGCGACAAACGACAACTCGTAAGCGTCTTTGATGTCGGAAAGGGTGAAGTAGCATTGTTGCCCGTCATAATCTTTTCCGTTCCAATGCTCGCACCAAGATTTCATGTTGTCGGTGCCGCAGATCGAACAGACAGCAGAGCCAAAGCGGAATCCAACACTTACCTCTTTTTTGATGCCGCCTTTGATATCTGCAATAAGATTCGCGTTTGCATCGTTAACAAGGACATAGCAGCGAGCAACGAGCTGCATGTAGGCTTCTCCTGTATCGGATAGCCCGCCTGGTTGTTCAACATCGCAAGCGTAGATTCGCCCGATTTGGTTATCGGCTTTGTGATTGTGATCCTTAATGATCGTCTTTCCGACAAACAATCCAGCCATCTGTTTTAGGGCAGATTCGTCGAAGGCTTCGAAGTCTCGATCAATTTTGTTATCGCACATCACGATGCGAAACGTAAATACTGCATCAGCCGACAGTTCTTCTATAGTGTGCTTATTGATGAGTGCCATGTCGGATTCGGTTGAAACAGATTTCTCAATGCGAGCACCCTTGTAATGGTATTCATTAGCCATTAGTTTTCACCTCCTTTTTTGGATCGTCTTTACTCGGTTTCGTATATTGAGCGCCCGCCATTTCGACAGGGATACTCGAACCATTGACAAGCAAACGATCACCGCCAGCTTGCGGTGGAAGATCAACAAGCCTGCGAGCTTCGTTTGGCGTATAGAGTCCGTGCTGAATTCCCGACGTAAGCGTTTCCACTTGCGTTTTTCCGTCAGCTCGCAAAATCGCGTTGATGTTGAACTTGAAATAGAAGCCCTTGCTAACTTGATCGCTAGTGAGCAGTTTGTAATTGAGCTCTTCTTCGTACTGCTTTATCGGAAACAAAAGCGTGTCAACGTAAAAAGAAAGTTGCTGCTCTGCTTGTGACGCATAGCTTGATTTCGTGTAATCGTTAATCTGCGACGGCTTTACACCAAAACCCGCTGCAATTTGAAGCGCGGAATACTTTCTGATGTCGATAAACTGCGAATCGGAAAGCTTCATATTAAGCGGCGTAATTGTTGCTCCTGGGGGAATCGGTATGACGTTTCTCGTGCCTTCGTCAGCAGGAGACCGCCGCGTATACTTTTCTAGCCCAGCAACAAACTTGTCGACGTTTTCATCCGAAAGGTTTCCTGTGTACTGCACCGCGAGCTTTGATGTTAGTCCGTTTTCGTAGAGATTGTTAAGCAGTCTTTGGCTCTCAAACGAACCGTTCACCATGGCGCTCAATCGGTCGATCACACTCACGCCAACTATTCCATCGAGCGTCGATGAGGACCTAAAGTGCAGGATTTCTTCGCTCGCAAATTTGTACGTTTTCCCGCCAACCGAGTACAGGTAAAAAACGTCGGGGACTTCGGAAATGATCATTGCATCGTCAAACCATACGGTGATTGACTCGCTCGGAAGAATCCAAAGGTTTTGACGATCTCCTGCGCCATCAATCAACACGTACGCGTTGCCGCAGTGGCTTCGGTTCATTTCGACCGCGCCCCAAAAACTTGTTGCGGTCATAAATGGATTCGGACGAACGTTCACAAGATAGTGGAGTCTTTCGCGCCGCATTGTTGTAATAACACCGCTCGATTCGCTTTCGGCAAGAAGCTTGCATGGAAGCTTTCCGATTGATTCCGACAAGACTCTCATGCAAACGTAATACGTAGATTCGGATAAAGCTTCTGGCTTGTCTGAATCAAGCCCCAAAAACTCTGCAAGCTTTCGCCATTCGTCAAGCTGCCCTTGGTTTCTGCTGTTGGCAGATTTCGTCCTTTTGCCAAACGAGCTAAAGGCGCTTTTTGTTTGTTCAATAATGTTCATATCTCACCTCCTTTCACCAGCCCATGCTGGTTAGGTAATCTTCCATGGTCTTATTTACGTCGTGCTCTGATTCCTCGACTTGCTTCAGTCGGATAAAGTGCGCATCAACGCAAGCATCAACGGGATCGATTCGCTTGAACCGCCCGTATTTTTTGTCAACCTTGCATTCGTCAAATGAGTTGTACACAAGCTTCGCGTTGGAAAATGACCAACTCATGAGCTCGTTTGATTTGTCGTACAAGTAGCTTCCCTCTTTGACGAGCAGGCGAATGTCTTCAGTTGCGTCGTTAAGATTTCTTGCGCTCTGGGTAACGAGCATTACGGGGCATCCGAATTCTTCTAAGTCCGACAAGAATCCATCTGCGTTATGAGGGTCGATGCCGATGCCGACAAACGTAAGACCGTATTCTTCCTTCAGCTTTTTCAGGTGAGAGATTATGAACTTGTAGTTGTTCTTGAAATCACCTTCGCCACCCGTAACCGTCAGCAGCCCCTTTTGCTCCCATAAGTCATAAGGCGCAACGTCTGATTTAACGTGTTCAGTTAATCGACCGCGCGGCATGAAAGAATGCGAGTAGGTGTACGTCCTTTCGCCGTCTTCAAATTCGAGTGCGATCGTTGTGAGATCACCTCCAGCAGAAAGATCGAGACCAACCCAACAACGCTCATTGCGGAAATCGTCAAGCGTCAGTCCAGTCCCGCAGCTAATCCATTTTTCCGCGTCGATGAATGTGCTGTCGGTATCCTCAAACCAGATGTTCATGCACTTCGTCAGAAAGTCGCGTAAATCAGAGCCGCCCATGTCTTTTGCGGTTTGAGCTTCAACGCGGATTTTCTCCATGCCCTCTTTGGTCGATGCCGTGTAAGGGTTTGACTTGATCCAATTCTTTTCATCAAACGGATCATCGTTTTCATCAAGGCAATAAATATCAACGAAGAAGTCATCAGCGCTAACTACTCCTTGAAGGACCTTTACCGCGTAGTCATCAATTTCCTTGCAGAAAGAATTGAGATTATCGCCGCGCGTTGTGATCATTGACATGAGGGTTTCAGGCAATGAGCGAGTTCCGTTTAAGAGAGCCTTGTAAACCTTGTTATCTCGCATCTGATGAATCTCATCAAGGGATGAAAAGATTGAACGGAATCCATCATCAAGACCAGCTTCTTTTGACAGAGCTTCAATAGTGCAGTTTGTATTGAGCGCAGTAATTGTTGACTTGTAATCTTTGATCTCAAACCATTCGGAAAGGTCTGCGTCGGCATCAATGAACCGCTGCATTTCTTCCCAAGCAATACGAGCTTGTCGTTTCTTGGTTGCAACAGTAAAAAGCTTGCCGTAGCGATACCCGCCAAACGCAGCGATGTATGTTCCCATCGTTCCGTTTTCCATGGTCTTGCCTTGCTGACGCGCCATCGATTTGTAGCGGCGGCGAAACCTTCGGTAACCGTCTCGGCGTTTCCAACCAAAGGTTGCGCCGATGTCGAATGCTTGGCAATCAAGCAGCTTCACTTCTCGGCTTTCAAACCCTTCAATTACTGTTAGCGATTCTGCAAAGTCGAGCGATTCGGTTGCTGCTGATGGGTCCCAATAATACGGAAACTCGTCGGTATCTTGTTTCTTGATATCACTCAGATGTCTTTCACAAGCAAGGCGGTGAAGCTTTCCGCATACGACTTTGCCCGACACGACACGTTTTGCATAAGCCGTTACGCGGTCCTTCATTAAGGCACCCCCTTTACTTCTTGTTGA
Source organism: Raoultibacter sp. (assembly GCA_036638175.1). Taxonomy (GTDB): domain Bacteria; phylum Actinomycetota; class Coriobacteriia; order Coriobacteriales; family Eggerthellaceae; genus Raoultibacter. The sequence goes on from JAVWLC010000161.1 coordinate 5,321, forward strand.
ACTTCTCGAATTTGTTTTGCTTTGGTTCCTCGGCTCCTTTCGGGAGGACAATCGCGCAGCGGCTTGTAACGGTTAAGCCAAGGGCACGTGCTGTTGTTTCGCATTGGGTGAAGAATGTGTTTTGCGCACGAGTCAACTTTGCAATCTCGTCGGTATCCAAAACGGCACTGTTTCTTTTCGTTGCGTTCCCGAGTGCCTTATCTAAGAGTTTCGTGATGGTCCAGTAGTTATCCTTAGCCGTTAGATAACGGGCGAGCTCATCGACATCCAGCTCAGTAAAAAGTTTTGCATCAACATGCGCGAGTTTTGCCGCAATCGCCATGAACTCTTGGGCAAGCTTTCCCGTAATCTGTGGCGGTGGCGTTATGTCGGTAAGATCAACTTCAAGCTCTTCTTCCAGGCGTCGCTTTACATCACTGTTCGACAGATGAGTTTTGCCCTCTGCGATGAGAAGGCGCGTTGGCTTCCTTGTTCGTCCCATGGACATATCTCCTAGTCATCGATCTGGGAAGGCATATTTTTTTGAATAAAAGGGGTTTTTTCCACACGACACCCTACCGCAACGTTCCCCCCACTCGTTCTCATGAACTTTTTTCGACCCCCCTAGGGTCGTGATGCTCGCATCGTTCCACGCGGCAACGTGTGAGAGCCTATCGTGAGGTC
>JAVWLC010000162.1:0-5949 GCA_036638175.1 Raoultibacter sp.
TGAAGCGCTGGATCGTTGTTCAACTATCTGTCGCAATCTTGCAACAGGAGTCATTCCTGGCACGAGTGAGCCGGTGGAATTTGAGGTGAAAGCTGGTAGGGGTGTCGGATTTACTGAAGCTCCGCGCGGTGCATTGTTCCATGATTTGACGCTTGACGAAGAAGGTAAGGTTGTCCACGCATCTATCATGACACCGACGGCGCAAAACGTTGCCAATCTCGAAGCGGACATGCGTCTCCTTGCTGAAATGCTTGCAGCAGAAGGCAAGTCAGAAGATGTCATCCGACTTGAAATCGAAAAGCTCGTTCGCGCGTACGATCCGTGCCTTTCTTGCAGCGTGCACTAGATGGTGCCTTCGGCCGACAGCGCAACTAAGATGCCAAACCAGGCTAAATGGGACAAATTGCCTTGTTAGAAAGGCTATCAACCTGCTAGGATGACTATGTGTGGTAATTAACTCACTCTCCTGGAGGCGTTATGAAGAAATCTGTCTGGTCAAGGCACTTTTTATCACTGTTTGTAGCTTTGGCTTTAGCTACAGGAATTGCGTTTCCAGGAGCGTTGGCTTTTGCCAACCAAGATGATCCGTCATCTTTGCGCGAAGGCGTCCAGGTTGTTGGGCACTTGGTTACCACTGAAAATGGCCGTGCGGTCATGGTTACCAATGACTCTGACGCCTACACGCCTCAGGGGACTGCAAATACCTATGCCGCGTTGCCTGCGAACTATGATCTTCGCAATCCTGAGCTCAATAACCAAGGCAAAGTGCTTTCGACTGCCGTACGCAACCAGAATCCTTATGGTTCGTGTTGGGCCTTTGGGGCATTGGCTGCGATGGAGTCAAACGCTATTTTGCAAGGTGATGCTTCATCTTTGATTGACCTTGCTGAAGAGCAGGTACTGTATACGCGTATCTTTGGGGCAAATTCGAATAGCGATAAAAGTCTCTATGCTGGCGGTGATAGTTTTTGCGCCAATCCTTCACCTGATATTAATTATCGAGATATGGGTGGTTCACGTGTGTTTTCAGGCCCCCTTCTCGCTCGTTGGTACGGAGCAACTGAGGAGAGCACAATACCTTATGGGACAACGCCGACATCCGATCAGCAAACCTTGTCTGACCTTCGAATAAAGAATATAACGTATCTTCCCGAACCGTTGACACTTGATGCGTTTGGTGCCTGGGAGCCTGACACGGCGGTAGACATGACTGCTGTTAATGCAATCAAGTCATCTCTGATGGAGCATGGTGCGGTTGATATTGGCTACTATGCGAGTAACGCTCAAGGTAGTCAGACAGAGCTTGATGACACGTGGAACAATGATACGAAGGCTTATTTTTATGATGGTTCGTTGATTGATGGTAGGGTTCAGGGCGCAAATCATGATGTTGTCATTGTTGGCTGGGATGATACCTTCTCAAAAGAAAAATTCATGACTGAGCCTGAGGGCGACGGCGCGTGGATTATTAAAAATAGCTGGGGTACCAGTTGGGGGGATGAGGGCTACTTCTATCTGTCGTATTACGATAAAGGCTTTGCGGAGCCTACCTTGTTTGTAGCCGAAAATGCCGCTTATAATGCGCCAGAGTCTTCTACGAAACATGAGTACGATAATGTGTATCAATATGATGGCATCGGAAGCGGTGGCACGGTACTTTCTGCCGAAGAAGGGTGCGAGATGGCAAATGTGTTTACCGCTCGCGGCACCCAGGTTGTTGAAGCAGTTGGGCTGTGGTCAGCTTTTGCATCGAGCACCGTGCGTGTTAAGGCGTATCTTAACCCTGTGATTTCCGATGATCCTACGAGTGGGGAATTGGTAGCCTCTGTAGATCAGGAACTTACGTATGCAGGGTTCCAAACACTTGAGCTTGGAGACCAGTCGTTTGTTATTCATGAAGGTGATACCTACGCGTTGGTTGTGAGCGTAACCATGGGGGCTTCATCGATAAACCTCGTTCCAGCAGAGATAACCAATATTGATTATGGGTTTGCTATCGATATTCAGCCGAGCCAGACATACATTCGTTTAGGCAATGAGCCGTGGGAAGATATGTATAATCTTAAGAATGACTTACTTGAGAATATAACGCTGGGAAATGCATTAGTTAAGGCGTATACGAGTGATCTGGCGATTGTTACCCTGAACAACGCATCTATGACATTCGGCGATGCATTACCTGAATTCACCTATTCTATAGACGGGGATGCCGCTGCTCAAGCTGACATTCGGGTAGAGTTTTCAACGGAGGCAACGAGTATGTCTCCTTCTGGCACCTATGCTATTACAGCTAAGGCAACGTCAACATCTGGTCAGTATACCGTGCAAGTAGCAGGTGATGCGGAGCTTACGATTACGCCACGTCATCTTGTTGCCTCTGGTCAGCAAGCTGTTCTGCCAGATGCCCTTGCGTCTAAGGTTTCAATTACGGGTGATTTTGCCTTGGACTCCACACTTTCATATGCAGATATTAGCAAGAAGAGTGATGCCTATGCTGCTTTCAATTCATTTGCTTCCACCCTTAATGGCAAAGTGGGAACCATTCAATATGCTCTCGATGTGACGGTAGGTGGTAAGGTGCCTGATTATGGCGCAACGCTATCATTACCTTTGTTGGATGCTTCAAAACACGAAGGCGAAAAGGTATATAGCTTGCATTATGTTGTGGCAGGTGAAACATGCAAAGATGGAACAATTGCAAGTAAAGACGTAGTTGATGTTTATGAGTGTACCGTGAAAGACGGTATGATTGATGTTGGTGTTTACTCGCTGTCTCCGTTTGCGATAGTGACGGTATCTGATGCACCAACGCCGATTAAGCCCATTGATACTAACCCGACTAAGCTTGCTGCGACAAGTGATTCTTTGGGTAATGTGGGTGTGCCGTTGTTTGTTTTGGTGCTCTGTTCGGCAACCGTGATGCTTACTGTAAGGCGCCTGGATAAGAGGGCACGCAAGTAAGTCAGCAATAATCTGTTCGATAAACAATGATGCTGGGCAGGGGTATCGGCTTTAGACGCCCGCGATCATTCATATGCCACCACTGTGGATTTTCGGAGAGCAACAAAGCCCTGTGATAAAATGCAGGTTCGCATGTTTAATGATGTTAAAGGGGTTAGCCTTTATGTCGATTTTCGATATGTTTTCAGGGTTCGGAGGCCAAATGTCGTCAGACATGGCAATCGACCTTGGAACTGCAAATACGTTGGTGGCCATCAAGGGTGAAGGTATCGTTATTAACGAGCCTTCAGTTGTTGCTATTGAGAAAAGTACCCATCGCGTCTTGGCAGTTGGCCATGAGGCGAAAAACATGATTAACCATACGCCAGACGCATTTTCTGCAGAACATCCGCTTCGTGACGGTGTCATTGCTGATTACGATGTGACCGAAGCTATGTTGTCGGCGTTTATCAGCAAGGCTTCTGCTCGTAAATATCCGTGGCAGGCTAAGCCTCGTATCGTTATTTGTATTCCTTGCGGTGCTACATCGGTTGAAAAGCGTGCTGTTTTTGAGGCTGCTATTCAGGCGGGAGCTCGTCAGGCGTATCTCATCGAAGAACCTATGGCAGCAGCCATGGGCGCTGATTTGCCCGTTACCGAGCCTACCGGTTCTATGGTTGTTGATATTGGTGGTGGCACGACCGAAGTTGCGGTTATTTCACTTGGCGGTATCGTGACCTCATCGTCATTGCGCCTTGCGGGCAACCGTATGGACGAAGCCATTGCGGTGCATCTTCGTGATTTGCTTGGCATCAAGATTGGTGAGCGTACGGCTGAAGTTATCAAGATTAAAATCGGCTCGATTCTGCCCTTCGAGGATGGTCGTGAGCGTGACATGATCATTTCCGGTCAAGACGTTGTCACCGAACAACCAAAAGAAGTTACCATCCAGTCTGAAGATGTGCGTGCTGCTTTGCAGGCCCCAATCGACGAAATGGTTATTCATATCAAGGAAACGTTTAAGAAAACAAATCCTGACCTTGCTTCTGACATCATTCAAAACGGCATTCTGCTTACTGGTGGTGGTGGCCTGCTTGCTGGCCTTGATCGCTATCTCACGGATAAACTTGAGATACCTGTGTGGGTCAGTGAAACAGCTCTCACAAACGTTGTGACGGGTTGCTTAAAAGTACTCGAGACTCCAACCGCGCTTAAACAAACTCTCATGCGTTCTAAATAAGGCGGTGCGTCTCTCTTTTGACTATGAATCCACAGAAGAAACTTTTTTCAATCGGCGGCCCTGTGCTGCTGATTGTTCTTTTAGTCCTTTCACTTGTGTGCACGGCTGTGTATGCAAGTGAGGATGAACACGGTGTCCTCCATTCAATGCAAGGAGCAGTGTCAGGTATTGTTGCGCCCTTGAAGTTTGTTGGTGCACTTGGTGGGTCGGTAGCCGATTCTGCAGGCACTGCGATCTCTGATGCAACTGCTTCCGATGACTCGTTGAGCGGCCTTCGCGATCAAAACCAGCAACTGCGGGAACGGGTTGCTGAACTCGAAGAGTATATGCAAGAGGCAGAGCGTCTTCAGGCTTTGGTTGGTGTGCAAGACGCCTACGGATTTGAGTCAACAGGCGCTCGTGTTATTGGTAGAAATACCGATGCATGGAATCAAACCATTACGCTTGATAAGGGCTCAAACGATGGGCTCCGCAGTGGGTTGCCTGTTATGGGTCAATCTGGACTGGTGGGAATGATTATTTCAACAACGCCTTCAACCGCAGATGTCAGGCTCATCGTTGATCCTGAAAGCGGCGTTTCTGCAATGGTGCAGTCAAGCCGCACTGAAGGAATAGTTCATGGTTCGCTTGAGGGTGTGTTGTATCTCGAAGATATGGCCGCTAACGCGAGCGTTACTGAGGGCGATGTTGTCATTACCTCAGGTCTTGGCGGCAGTTATTTCCGGGGTCTCATCATTGGGACAGTAACAAAAGTCGAACGAAATTCGAGTGGTGCTGCGGTTCGCGCAGTTGTGGCTCCTAATAGCAGCATTTCGGCACTACAGGAGGTTCTTGTTGTTCTCGGAATGGACACCGAGGGCGCCGCGTCATCAACGTTTAGTATGGGGACAAGCAATACACCAGCACAGGGAACCGATGGAGCCGCCGCACAGGGAACTGATGGGGCTACAACAAATGGGGGATCGGATGCAAATGCTGCATCTGCAGACAGCCAGAAAGAAGGTGAGTAACGATGACACGCGATTCCGTAGCCGTTCTAATCGGGGCTTTTATAGCCGTGATTGCCCAGGTAGTCATCGCCCCCAATATAGCTATATTTGCCGCATTTCCTAATTTCCTTGCAGCATATGTTTTAGTAATTGCAATTGTTCGCCCGACAAATTCGGTGCTTGTCCTGGCGTTTGTACTTGGCTTGCTCTATGACTTCTTGGGATTTGGTCCTGTGGGCGCGATGTCTTTCTTGTTGGTGCTTGCTGCATTTGCAGCCTCAAGGATTTTTTCGTATCTCAATAACGATACGCTTTTTATGCCTCTGGTGATTTTGGTTGTATCGATGGTTATCGTTGAGGTCTTTTACGCAGTGTTTCTGATTGGATTGGGTCTTTCGTCGGGCGTTATGGATGCGCTCCTCTATCGTGCATTGCCTTGCGCACTGTACGATTGTGTTATTGCGTTGGTGCTTTATCCGCTTGCGACGCATTTTATTGCGGGAGGAACGCCTTCGGGAAGCTCGCCAGTCCCAGCGGGGACCGTTGTTAAGTCGACCATGGCTCCTACTGCAAGCCCTGGCATGAAAGCGGGCCCTAAGATTAAAGCGGGCCCCAAAATGAAAACTGGCTCGAAGAGAAACCGCTACTAGGCGGGGACTGCCATGTTTGCAGCTATTATTGCAGTCATAGTAACGATCGTTGTGCTCGTGATCGTTGCCGTTATCGCCTTCACCGTGCGTAATCGCACGAAATCTCAGCATGCCTCAAGCAAGCGGATGG
>JAVWLC010000163.1:0-3542 GCA_036638175.1 Raoultibacter sp.
AAACTTTGAGAGCGTTGCTGTGGTAACGCGTCCCGAGATGTACGGCGAGATCCTTGATGAAATGCGCGACAACGGGGGAGCAACTACGCGCAAGACGCGTATAGGTTTGGCGTTGCAGGTATTTGAGACCACAAACGCATATGACGGCTCCATTGCAACGTGGTTGGCTGCACAGGTTGCCGATGAGAATGATGCGAAGTTCCCTCCGCGGATCGATTTGGAGCTCTCAAAAGTACAGGGACTCCGCTACGGTGAAAACCCACATCAGCAAGCTGCATTCTACCGCCGCGATGCTTACACCATGGCGGATCATAGCTTGGCAAATGCGCAGCAGATGCAGGGCAAAGAGCTTTCCTACAACAACTATCTCGACCTTGATGCGGCTTGGACCGCAGTACGTGAATTTGACGAGCCTGGATGCGTCATTGTCAAGCACTTAACGCCCTGCGGCGTATGCGTTGATGCTGACTTGGTTGAAGCGTATAAAAAGGCTCACGAGTGTGATCCTGTTTCGGCATACGGTGGCGTTATGGCCTTCAACCGTCCTGTGACCTCTGATCTTGTGGTGGCAATTTTTGACAACAAGCAATTTGTCGAGGCCATCATTGCTCCCGAATTTGCGGGCGACGCTCTTGCGATGTATGAATCTAAGCCCAATGCTCGATTGCTCGCAACAGGTGGCGTAAACCCTGCTGGCGGCGAAGTTGAATTCCGCTCGGTCGAAGGTGGCCTTTTGTGCCAAGACTCGGATGCTATTGGCGAAGATCCTTCAACGTTTACGGTGGCAACCAAACGTCAGCCGACCGAGGCTGAAATGGAAGAGCTCTTGTTTGCTTGGAAGGCTTGTAAGTCGGTCAAGAGCAACGCAATCCTCATCTCGAAAGGCCATGCAACCGTTGGCGTGGGCGGCGGTCAGCCCAACCGCGTAAACTCGGCCCGCATTGCCGTTGAGCAAGCTGGCGAAAAGGCGCAGGGTGCCGTGGCAGCCTCAGATGCATTCTTCCCGTTCCGCGATGGATTTGATGTACTTGCCGAAGCGGGTATCACCGCAGTCATTCAGCCAGGTGGCTCAATTCGCGATGAAGAAGTTATCGCAGCTGCTGACGAACAGGGTCTCGCAATGGTATTTACGGGACATCGTCACTTTAGGCACTAGTACATAGTTCAAAGCACGAAATTGTAGCGAGCGAGGCGTATGCCCGCTCGCTTTACGTTGTGGCTGGTATTGCGCAGTTGTTCCGATGTTGAGCTCCCGTTGCTTGTGCCAAAAACGGTGAAACCATACACTCTAGGTATGGCTCACGTTGGACGAGATATCAAAAAGGCTGGTGCCGCACTGTGCGGCCGTGTTTCCGCGTGGGTTAAGACACCATTTGAGAACCTCTGGCGTTGGGGCTTTGTTACAATTGCTTTCGCTGGCCTCTGTTTTGCTTTGCCCCCTTGGGTTGGGTTTATCCTCTTTATTCCACTTTCTCTTGCACTTGGCGTGAAGTGCTTTTGGGCGATCAAGCAGATTCTCGCCTTTAACCTCATTCACCTTAAAGACGTTGATGGGCATGCGGTTCTTGATACGGAAGATGATCGCTTGCAGCGCGCATGGGTGTTGGCTGCTGCGGTCATAGCTGTTGTGGGTCTCGTACTGCTGGCAATACAGGCGGTGTTCGCAACATTTCCTTCAATCAATGTGCCCGATACACTGATGACATATCTCATGTTTACGTCTGTTTTACTCATGGGATTTCTCTTGTTTTACTTTCTTGCTTTGAGATTCGATCAGTCAATCTTTCGTGGTCTGACAAGCATTACGGTCACGCTCCCTGCATTCTTTATTGTTGTCGCTGTTCTCAGTATTCTCTTGTCGTGGGCAATGCGCTTTCTTGCGTCGATTGGTTTATCCGCGGAGGGCATGTTGAAAGATGGCTTTTCGTGGCTCTATGAGGTTCAGCGTATCTTGGGTATGGCAACTGACTATTTCTTAAAGCAAGATTCGATGATTATTGCTGCCTCAATTGTGTTGGCGGCGCTCTTGCTCTTGCTTTACACCTTTACCATTCCGCATTACTGGATGAAAAGTGTGTCGCGGTGGCTCAAGGCGATCGGTCTTATTGCAGCTGCGTTTGGTGCCGCCGTGCTTGTTTTCGCAGGTGTGTGGCTCGTTGACGTGCAAAAATTTGCGGCAGAAACGGGCTCGAGTCAATTGGTGTCTGCCCTTGATCCTGAGGTTGTTGGAAACCAGGCTGAATCGCTCTCATCCTATAAGTCAGATGATCTTATTGCTCTTATCAAAGCATTCGTGCTCCCTTATACCGTTGGTCTCTTCGTCGCTAACGCGGTGGTTTCTCTGCGAAGAGGCAAGGCGAAAACTAACGCCGACAGCATTATTGATACCTTTGCAGCCGATGGATCAATTGATGAAGCTTCGCTCCCTGAGCTCAAAAAGCGTTACCTTTATTATGGGGGAAGTCTTACGCTTTGGGATATTGCTTTGCGCTCAATTGGACATAACATACCGCTTCCTCACCCCTTTGCTCCTCGGAGCTTAAGTATCAAGGAACGTTTGACGGGTAGGCTCGAAGACCCGCCGCCAAACAAGGAGTCGAGCGATAGCGCAGAGGGTTGTTAGGCGCGCAATAGCTTCATTCTGTGAGGGGTTGCAGAATCTATGTCGGGCGCGTGTAGATTTCCTACATATCAGCAACGAGGACGCGATTTATATCCTGCGATATCATTGGGTATGCGTATAGTGGCGGTATGAAAAAATCTGAAGCACTCAGCATCCTCGGACTCCGTGACGGAGCGACCGACGACGAGATAAAAAAAGCCCATCGTGAAAAGGTGATTGAGCATCACCCTGATAAGTTTGCTCAAGATCCAGCAAAGCACGCCTCAGCAGAAGAGCAAACGAAGCGTATCAATGAAGCGCGCGATGTTCTTCTGTCCCGTAAGTGGCAACCTGAATATGGCGGTCCTTATGCCAATCCCTATGGCAGCCCGCAGACACGACCAGGTGGCACGGGTAATCCAGCGAATAATCCCTATGGCGATCCTTATGAAGGATGGCCTTTTGGTGGCGGAGTGCAAGGTCAGCCCACGTGGGTTTGGACCTCATGGGATGGTGTAACTCAATCGGGAAATCCTTTTGATCCGTTTGGTACCGCTCAACCACAGAAAACGCCGAAAGAGCGCCTTGCTGATGCTGAAAAGGATCTTAAACAAGAAGCAGGTGCGATCGCGCTCAAGCTTGCTTGTCTTGTGGCCCTTACTGTTTTTTCGTCGCTTGCGGCAGGACTTTTCCTCTACGTGGCTGCGTCGATTATTTACGGGCTATGGAAACGCCTTGGCGGATGTTTAATTGCATTTTTCTTCCCAATCGCGCTGATTGGTGCCCCGTTCCTCATGATGATTGCTCCGCGGGGCGAGGCTGTGACAATTGGGTTGGGGATCTTCTTCGCTCTTGCGGTGCTGTTTGATATTACAAACATGCGCGCAGCGATTTCTGAATACCGCTCAGCAAAACAAGCTGCGGGTGCATCGTAGTCATC
>JAVWLC010000163.1:3552-5947 GCA_036638175.1 Raoultibacter sp.
AGGAGACCGTCAGATGATAATGCTCGAAGAACCGTATGTTTCGGATGTGCTGATTGATTGGCTTGAAACGTCGAAGCATCCAGTTTTAGATAACGCAATGGCGCGTCGTATTGCTGAATCTCGCGCGATTGCGCTTTGTCCCGAGCAAGAAGCCATTGATCGCATCGAAGGCGGTGAGCGTCTCTATACGAGCTCCGAGAATGCACTCGCTTGGTTGTCGGAGCATATTGTACAGCAGAAGAGCTTGCAGCACTTTCCTTCCCTGATCTCAAGCTACCGTTTGTCCTTAAACCGTCTGTTGGATTTTGCAGCGTTGGTGTGTACGCGATTGCCAATGAGGTTGATTGGATTGCAGCGCTTGCAGACATAGCGGCCAACGCAAAGACCTGGGGCGCGATGTATCCCGAAAGCGTTATTGGCTCAGGGACTTTTGTTCTTGAGGGCTATATTGATGGGACTGAATATGCCATTGATGCGTACTTTGACGCAACGGGCAAAACACACGTACTCGACGTGCTTCGCCATGATTTCGCTTCAGCGGCCGACACGAGTGACCGCATGTATTGCACAGGTGCGTCTATTATTCGCGAAAATGCCGAGTTGTTTGCGTCATGGCTGGATCGCGTGAATGAACTTGTTGGAGCGAGGAACTTTCCTGTCCATGTTGAAGTGCGTGTGAAGGATGGCGTGATTCGTCCGATTGAGATCAATCCGCTGCGCTTTGCGGGTCTTGGTGGCACTGACATCAGTTGGTTCGGTTACGGATTTAGGTCCTATGAATACTTTCTCGAAGACAAGGTTCCTGATTGGGATCGTATTCTTGCCGATAAAGGCGACGCACTCTTTACGATGTCGGTTCTCAACGTGCCTTCAGGGATGACGGGCACGGAGACGTTTGACTACGATGCTTTTAAAGCGCGCTTCTCTCACGTTCTTGCTTTGCGCGAATTCGACTACCATGCGTTTGCGAACTTCGGATTCTTGTTTCTCAAAACCGACGAGCAAGATTCTTCAGAACGGGACTTCCTTATGAAAAGCGACCTGCGCGAATATCTTCGGTAGGAATGGTTTTTGGGCTCCGAAAACGAGGAGCCTCTGTGTGCATACTGTAGGTATCGGTGCTGGAAGTGTTTCGTTGTGTGCTCTCATTTGCTAAGCTACTGTATAGTGTGTGTCCGTAAATCAAGATGCTCAATCAGGAGGTTTCATGAGAGAGCGCGCAGTATCGAATCGCACCATGGGATTGTTAAAAGTAATTCTTGCGGCAGTTCTCGCCGTTACATTGATGGCTCCGGCCACCGCATTCGCCGATCCAACATCAACCGAAAAGCAAGCAGAAGCGCAAGCTGCATTAGCATCGCTGAATGCAATGCAGGAGAAGCTTGGTGTCGCCACCAACAGCTATCATCAAGCGGTTGCTGAGCAAGAAGAAGCTCAGGGCAAAATGGATGAAGCTCAGGTCCGTATGGATGAAGCTAACGGCGAAATTGCAAACCTCCAAGACAGGCTTGGGACTCGTGCTCGCAGTATGTATTGCAGTGGCGGCATTACGTTTCTTGACCTTCTTTTTGGAGCAGCTACCTTTGAGGAATTTGCGACTAATCTCGATCTCCTTGACCAGATGAACCAAAACGATGCCGATCTCGTCCAGCAAACGAAAGACTTAAAAACCGAGATCGAAGCTCAACGCGTTGAGTATACGAAACAAGAAAAAATAGCGAGCGAAAAAGCGACCGATGCAAAAAAGAACTTCGAGGATGCAGAGGCGACTGCTTCAGCTATGCAGGCAACGTATGATAGTTTAAGCGCAGAAGCTGCTGCACTGATTGCGTCCGAGAAGGCAGCGCGTGAAGTGGCTGCTGCCGCAAACGCCCAACAAGCCATTGTGCAAGCAGCAAACGATAATGCTGCTTCAAATGGCGGCGGAAGCTCTGGTGGTAGTTCGTGGACTCCTGGTCCTTCGGACGGATCAATTGTCGGAATTGCTCGGTCGCTGTTGGGTGCTCCCTATGTTATTGGCGGGAAAGGTCCAGATTCGTTTGATTGCTCTGGATTTGTGGCGTGGTGTTATGGCGGCAGAGTGCCTTCGTTCACGGGTGCGCTTATTAATCTCCCGCGGGTGTATGACCCGCAGCCAGGAGATATTGCGGTTATCCATAACGGGTCGGACCAGCACTGTGGCATTTACGTTGGGGATGGGCAGATGATCCATTCGCCACAGCCTGGTGAGAGCGTATCTTATGGTGCTGTTCAGCCAGGAATGATTTTCGTTCGGCCATAACGGTTGTTTCTGCTGTTGCGCTGACGGTTCCAGCCACCGCTTGCACTGATCTTGTGTCAACTGGATAGCATGGAAAGCTTAAACATCGGCTGCATCGCTTGCCATGATGCGGCC
>JAVWLC010000164.1:0-5940 GCA_036638175.1 Raoultibacter sp.
TGCGATCACAGTGTTTTCATGGGGCTTTGCACTGAACTCGCTCGGTGTTGTTGTCGGTGCAAATCTTGGCCGTTTGACTAATATCAACTACGGCATCGCTTCTGAATTAACCCCATTCATGGTTGCGCTTGCCATACTGCTCTTTGTTGCTTACGTAGTTGTGATCATGCATGGCTTTAGCTTTGCGAAGACAATTGAAGGCGTGCAGCCCGATCAGCCACCTGTTGCGCATACCGATGTCGAAGCACTTGAGAATCGCTGCGTCGAAATAGGTGCGCGTTATGGATTGACGGCCCGTGAAAACGAAGTGTTTTTGCTTCTTGCACGTGGGCGAAACGGAAGGTTTGTACAAGAAGAGCTCGTGGTCTCTTACAACACGGTCAAAGCGCATGTTAAGCATATCTATGCAAAGATTGGCATTCACACTCAACAAGAGCTCATTGATTTAGTCGAGAACTATCAGCCAGAAATCTCCGAAAAAAGCGTTTAGGCTCGCGTAAACGCTCAACGGCTCCTATCGCGCAGCGCTTCAAGTTTCTTGCGAATTTCAGGATCGATGCGATCCCCTACGGTGTTTTTACGAGCTATGTGAGGCTTTGCATCATTGGCATTTTCTTCATGCAAAGCAGCAATTTCCCAGCAGAAATCATTAGCGCTCATACGATCAACGCCGCCGCCAAACACCGTGTCCTGGATTGTGGCATCGCTTGTTACAACAAGCGTCTCAACATTGCGCTCACGTGCATCATGCGCAAGTTTTTCAATGATCTTATCCGCGGATTGGCCCGCTGGTGAGAACATAATGCGAACGCCCCCGATCACTTCAGTTTCACCAGTTGAAAAACGGTTTTTTGCGCCATCAAACACGATGATGGCCCCGCGATCGTGTCCCGCATAGCTCACGGTATCATTAATGAGCCTCTCACGAGCCTGGTTGAAGGTATCATCGGTGTAATCAGGTCCCGCAATCAGCTTGTAGCGATTACCAGACCTGAGCACGTTATAACCATCGATGATGAGGAGTTTTCTGCGCTTGCTTGCCACTATTTCCCAATACCCACTTATGGCCTAACGCGTGCTTACACGGTTTTGACGCATCCACTCGTACATGCACGCCGTTGCCGCCTGCGCAACGTTAAGCGAACCAACATTGCCTGCCTGGGGAAGCTTCGTGAGAAAGTCGCAATTCTCCTGTGTGAGCCGCGCGAGGCCTTCGCCTTCATTGCCCATGACGAGAGCGATTTTGCCCTTGAGATTGGAGTCCCATGCGATCTCGGTTGCGTGCTCACTTGCACCCGCTACCCAGTACCCCTCTTTCTTAAGACGCTCAATGGTCTGAACAATGTTGGCAACCTGGCTTAGGTTGATGTGACTTACAGCACCCGCAGAGCTTTTGTACGTTGCGGCAGTTACATGAGCGCTCCGTTTATTCGGAATGACAACACCACTTGCTCCCACCACTTCAGCCGAGCGGGCAATGGCTCCGAGGTTTCCCGCATCGGTAATGTGATCAAGCAAGATAACGAGCGCTGCGCCTTCGTTTTCGGCTGCATGCGCATCAGCTGCATCAAGAATTGTTTGAATATTACAGTATTCGTATGGCTTTGCTTCAGCCATAACACCTTGATGGCTGCCGCGCTCTGACTTGTCATCAAGATCACGACGACGCACTGTTTTCACGGGCGTGTCAGACTGCTTCGCTTTGCGGAGAATGTCCTCAACAAGACCATCGTGCTGCAGGTTGTCAGCAATGAGTACCTGCCTGATTGGCACGTGGGTTCGGAGCGCTTCAATGACTGGACGCTTACCTTCGATGAAATCTGCCATACTGTTATATCTTCGCTTTCCCTCGGAATAGTGAATTCAGTATGGCAGATTGTTCGCATAAGCCGTACCTTTGCTGTGAATCTTCAGCGCATGCACACTGATAAGCTCAGCAAAGATCTCTACAAGCTGGCCATTCGAGTGGCATCATCCCCAATACGAGCACCTACTGTGCTACATAGGCCTTCAGCAGCAAAGCAGCAGCTTTGTAGAAAGGTACGTCCGTTTCGATTGCGACAGCATCGGCAAAAACGGGCATCCATTGAGATGCATGCTCACTGATAAAACGATCATAGGCATCACCGTAGCCTTCGGATCCGATCGGAGCATCAGGATTGGTGTCAACCATGCCAACATGCGCAAGTGCTGCGAATTCAAGAAACTCAATCTCAGCTTCAATATGGTCGAGCGGATCATTTTGGTTTGGAGTAGCCATCAGCCCGCAGCTCTGGTAGAACTTCGCAACATCAGCATTGATAGCATCTTTATCGAGCGCTGGCGTAGCTTCGGTTGCAGTAACGTTGCGCCAGTCGCTTTCATAGGGAGAGATAATTCCGTCGGACGCTTCGTCACCAAAGAGACGCGCATATTCTTCGCGGAGCGTTTTGAGAAGCTCGGAATCTGACATGCCCTCATATACGTCAAGAGCCTCTACAAATCCATCAGGAAGCGTGATGCCAACATCTCCCGCAATGTTGCGCGCGGCCGTAGCGTATTCGCCAAGCGTCACCGTGATGGTTAGGGGGCGGTCAGGGTAAGAAAACGAAAGAATGAGCAACTCACCGAGTGCAGCGCGAGCCTGCCACGCACCTTTTGTTTCTGGTTGCCCAAGGCTATCTTCTGCTGATAGAGAAAATTCCGATCCTGGCTCAAAGCCAAAAGCAGGATGCATGGTGATATCCGGATTGCTCATCGTGTACCCTTCCGCAGTCGTATCGTATAACTTTGCCGCACTTATCTTAGTTTGGCCGCATTAATTCATGCGAGATCGCTTCAAATAGCAGCATTTCTTCGATTATGACCGTGTTGGAATGTCCTGTACACCAACAAAATAACGGGAGTGAGCATGAATTCATCATGTACGACAGATACACGAACACAAAGATGCTTGATCTGCACTTACAGCAGGATCATTCGATCTTGAGCGCATCAGAATCAACACTCTGCATCCAGGCAATATAGGTATCCGGATAGTGTGTTATACACATCATGTCGATGTCGATTCCTGAAACGGTTTGCACTGCCGACACGATCCCCTGAGGGCTCAACAAGCTTTCATACACAGGTAACGCTTTCGAAGCGGTCACATCAAAGGAGTCAAGCGCCTCAAGCTCATCGGCTTCGTAAGGACTCGCGTATCCCGTGTTGTTTTGAAACTCCACTTGCATAGAATCGTAGAGTGAAGCAACATCGGGTTTCGTGGCATCAGGAAGCTCAACCTTCGAGCCATAACGACCAAATCCCCAGGTAGAAAGAGGCAGCTGCGGAACAACATCCGCAGGGTTAATAATATTGAAAATGTTCTTGTGGAGCCCATTTGCTTGATCAGGTGACTGCGTTGAGCATGGGGAGGCAAACGTATAGGCATACACGTTTTGTGAAGGCACAAAAGCATCGGCCGTTCCCGCTTTCGTGTTGATGTCAGCTGCTAGGAGATTTGCTATTGACCCGCCTCGACTGTGTCCCGTGATAAGCACCTTCGTGCGTGCAGGATCGGCATCTATGTCCCGCAGGTAGCTCTCAAGAGCTCCCGCTACTTCGCGTTCCGCAAGCTTGAATCCTAGATGGTCAGGATCTTCTTGATTCGACCCAAAAAGGTTAAAGTTACTAAACCACTCGATTCCGTAACTGCCGCGAATACCAACAAAAACAAGCGTCTCATTAGGCGCGCCATCTTTACCCACAATGGTTTTTGACGCAAATGCATACGCGGCAACATCATGCGAATCAACAAAGAATGCCGCCATCTGATCGAAAAGGTCACTTCTTAGCGCGTAAGACTCAGTACGAATAGCACCAAATCCTAGCGAGGAAAGCGTCTGCTCCGCGTAAGGAATTGAGCCGGTAACATTTCCGTAAAACTGAGATTCAGAATTACTGACGGCACTCAGAATAGAACACGCTGTTGCAAGCTCATGATTGTAGTTATGCGAGTCAGCCGAAAACCAAGAATCGTTGAACGTGAGCTTTGTTGCCGTACGCCCCGAGGGATTTGCAGGATCGCTACCCGCCACGACTTCGCTGCAATATTCCGCATCAACGGTAATGCTTTCGCTCGTTGGCTGCTTCGCATTAAATTCACTCTCATAAGCATTGGCCTGGGGCGTTGGGAGAAGTCCAAGAACTGCAGCCCCATAGCGAAGCTGAAGTGACGAAAACGATACAAGAACAAGAATGACACTAACCGCCAGCACAACGCGAAGAACTGAGCGAGGTTGTTTTACAGCCACTATCAATCCTTTCGCATCTGCCGACAAGGGATCCATCCGATCCCGTTTTTGGCAGTATAGAGGATGTTCCCTTTTGGAAACACAGGCGTCGCTAAATCGCGACAATCCTTAACGAATTCTTAAAAGGAAGTTCAATGGTTGATATTTCGGGGCAGCTCACAAGCTTGTATCAGCAAAAGCAACGCAGAAGTCATGCAAAAGAGGAATTTCGTTCGTTATTGCATCCCATGCAATTTCTTCATCAAACATCTCGTAACCATGAACAAGGTGACATCGCATTCCGTAAATCCTCGACCAAGCAATCTCTGAATGGGCTTCTTTGAATTCTTCCGACAGACGGTTAACCGCTTCACCGATCTGAATTAAGCAGAGAGAGCAACTGTCTTGAAACATTTCATCGAGCAAGAACGCAGAATAATTGTGACCGAATCGATCAGGTGAGCTATCAAGTCGCTGGCAATAGCGAAGAATCACACTGAGCTGATCAATATCCCGCTCACTGCGCCTCAAAGAGAACCACCTCGTATTGCTGAATTTTTTCGAGAAAACGAGCACTGACACCTTGCGTTGTCGCTACGTCAACCTTGCACCGCAACGCCTTGCTGAGCTCTTCCTGAAAGTCAAGAACCCTCATACCGCGTATCCTACCTTTATCAAGCAAGATATCAAAATCACTACCTGCCACAGCATCTCCCCGAGCGCGAGATCCAAACAATGACACTCTTTTAGCTCCGTATTTATCAGCAATAGGCTCGACAATGCGACGCACTTCTTCAATTGGAAGTTCAACGAGGTCGTAGGATACATTCTCAAGCCTATAGATACCCACAAACTCGCAAGGTGTTACCACGGGAACCAACGATACCGCATACGCTTTTTTGTCATGAGACACAATAAGATCAATCTCATTTCGCTCGGCTGAATAAGCAATAAGCGCTTCTCTAAATCTACTTGCATCGTTCCCAGAAGCTCGAATGCAATCCTGTTCATGTATATCAAGAACCGAAAATACTTCGAGCGTATTTTCCAAAGCGCACGACTGAGACACTTCGCTCTCGAGTTCTTCCGTCGACAACATACCCGCGAGATCAATCAGGGAACCCGGAGATATGCTGATTTCAAACTTACGCGACAAAGCAGTATCAAGCGCGGAATATGAATCGAAAAGCGAATCCGTGTTTGCCCAAATATCGAAAATTGTATCGGTTGCGAATAGGACTTTCATGACTGATCCCTCTGATCACTCCAGTCATTCAATCGCTCACGCTTAATTCTGTCTACATCAAGCGATGAGGACACAACACCAACCAATGACTTGAGGGTCTCGCGCTTTTTCTCAATGACTTCGCGGTCCTCTCGAACCCTTGCTTCATCTTTGAGATATTGAGGCACATCCTGTTCAGCAACTAAAACTTCATAGAGTCGACGAACGATCTCAGTAACGGACACTCCCGCCCGCTGAAGCACCAGATCTCCGCTGCTTTTTAGCTCATCTGATATTCGAACATTAATGGTTGCCATTTTAATTCGCTTCCCGACCGTTGTTTCTCTTAAGTATAGAGGTTTGCATTACGTAATGCAAACTAACAGCGAGAGAACTCTAGTACAAAGCCGCACCCAGCAACCCCGCCGCCACCCCATAAAACACCTCACGAGTCTCCTTGCT
>JAVWLC010000165.1:0-5931 GCA_036638175.1 Raoultibacter sp.
GGGTCATTGCTTACAAACGGGAAGGGGAGTCAGCCTTGCAAGTGAAAACCAAAGGGCGACCTACAAAACCAATCATCCCCGCAGCCCCCCTTACAGACTTGACCTCATTTGAGGAGCTTATCATGCATGCAGAGAACAATCGGCTTGCTGGGAAGTTGAGGGGGTAGGGTGCGCGGCGCTCTACGCCTGCGGTAGTAATCGGTGGGCTTTTTACACCTGTCGAGTGGGTTTTGCTTGACAAGCGGCAATCATCCATTACTATAAGTCAGGTTATGAATTTCTCATTCGTACATAGCATGATGATGCGCATGCCCAAGCCTGGGTTTGTCGGCGTGTGCGCAGACACTCAGGCCTAGCCTTCGTGCGGCCAAGCTAATTTTAATGCGGTCGCAATCATGTTAATCATTCTGTACGAGGAATCTGAACTATGATCCAACTCAAAAATTTATCTAAAACGTATGCGGGTGCTACGCAGCATCACGCTCTCGATAATGTGAACCTAACCATTGAGGATGGCGACATTTTCGGCATTATTGGTGCATCGGGCGCTGGCAAATCAACGCTCGTTCGCTGTATCAATTTGCTGGAGTGTCCAACGCAAGGCAAAATCATTATCGACGGGCAGGATGTGACCGACTATTCGGGAAAATCCTTGCTCGAATTGCGGAGCGGCATCGGCATGATCTTTCAGAACTTCAGCTTGTTTCAGCAGCGTACAGTTCTGCAAAATGTTATGTTCCCGCTTGAATTGCGCCATGACAAGAAGGAGCATCGCGCAAAGCGTGCACGCGATCTTCTTGAGCTTGTTGGCCTATCGGAAAAAGAGGCAGCGTATCCCAGCCAGCTTTCTGGTGGACAGCAGCAGCGGGTAGCAATTGCTCGCGCTCTTGCCAATAAGCCGAGTATTATGCTCTGTGATGAGGCTACAAGCGCTCTTGACACGCGTACTACCGTCTCCATTCTTGATCTTCTCAAGTCCATCAACGCTGAACTTGGCGTGACTATGGTTGTTATCACGCACTCGCTTGCGGTTGCGGAAAAGATCTGCAACAAGATTGCTGTTATCGATAACGGCAAGATTGTGGAAGCGGGAGCTACTGCTCAGGTGTTCTCAAATCCCCAAAGCTCAGTAACGCAAGAGCTGATTGGGGATACGTTTACTAATGCCGAAGGGTCGGTGAAGTAGCATGGAATACCTTCAGGAATTCTTCGCTTCGTACGGCTCGTTGTTGACACAAGGAACGTGGGACACGATTGTTATGACAATCATCCCTACGATTCTTGCCTATGCCATCGGTATTGTGCTTGGGGTACTTGTTGTCATTACCGCCCCTGGCGGGCTCAAGCCACACCGCGTGCTCAACTCGGTGCTCGGCTGGATTCTCAATATCGGGCGTTCTATCCCGTTTGTGATCCTTATTGTCGCATTGATCCCTTTTACAAGGATTATTGTGGGAACATCGCTTGGCGTCCCAGGCGCTATTGTTCCCCTTACTATTGCGGCGGCCCCTTTTGTGGCGCGCATGGTCGAGCAGAGCCTTGCGGAAGTGGATGCAGGTCTTGTTGAGGCGGCGCAGAGTTTCGGCGCAAACATATGGCAGATTGTCATAAAAGTTTACTTGAAGGAAAGTGTGCCTTCGCTTGTTCGTGGCGTTGCTATTACGTTCATTACGCTGCTTGGCTATTCTGCCATCGCTGGTGTTGTTGGCGCAGGTGGATTGGGCGATATTGCGGTGCGGTATGGCTATCAACGCTACCAAGCCGATGTCATGATAGCATCCGTTGTTATCTGCGTCGTGGTCGCGCAAATTGCTCAAAGCACGCTTAATGTTGTGGCGCGCAGAATTGATAAGCGTAGCCACTAACTGGTTCGATGCGCATTGGATCGCGTATTGGATGCTTTGTACAGAAACATGTCAATGAAATTGAAATTCTAATTATCTGTTGCTTTATATAGTATGAAGGGAAGAAACATTATGAAACTCAAGAACGTAATCAAGATAGGTCTTACCGCGGCACTAACGTGCGCAATAGCGGGTGCGCTTGTTGGTTGTGGCTCCGGTTCATCCGAAAGCCAATCGGGCGACAGCAAGGTCATTAAGATTGGCGCATCGCCGGCTCCTCACGCAGAAATTCTCGACCAAGTTAAGGCTCAGCTTGCCGAAGAGGGCTATACGCTTGAGGTCAAGGAATTCTCCGACTACATCCAGCCCAACGTTGCACTTTCTGAAGGCGAACTTGACGCTAACTACTTCCAGCACATTACCTATCTTGAGGACTACAACGCCAAAAATGGTACCGATCTTGTATCTGCTGGTAGCATCCACTTTGAGCCGCTGTGCGTGTATCCTGGCAAGTCTTCCAGCATTGATGCGCTGCCCAATGGTGCCAAAATTGCTGTTCCCTCAGACCCTACTAACGAAGCCCGCGCTTTGCTGCTCTTGCAGGATCAGGGCTTGATCAAGATCAAGGACGGCGCAGGTCTTGCTGCTACCAAGAATGACATCACCGAAAACCCAAAGAACATCGAGATCATCGAGGCTGAAGCTGCTTCGCTTCCGCGTACGCTTGAAGATGTTGATCTTGCAGTGATCAACGGTAACTATGCCATCGGTGCAGGCCTTGATCCCGCGACCGCTCTCGCAAGTGAGAAAGTGGACTCAGAGGCTGCTGAAAAGTACGTCAACGTTGTAGCCGTTCGTCCTGCCGATAAGGATTCTGAAAAGATTCAGGCACTCGTCAAGGCACTCCAGAGTGCTACCGTGAAAGACTACATCGGCAAGACCTATAACGGTGGTGTTGTCGCAACGTTCTAAGTGCTGCCAAGCTTCATATGTTTACAATCGAAAGGCTCCGCTCATATCATGGCGGGGCCTTCGTTTTTCTTGCAGATGTGTCGTGCGAAATATGCTCGAAATAATCCACGGTATACTGGAGTAAGACACTTTCGGAAAGCAGGTTAGTAATGGCGACAACTCCCGATCAAGATTTTGTGCTCAAGACCATTAAGAGTCGCGACGTGCATTTTGTGCGCTTTTGGTTCACCGATGTGCTGGGCACCATGAAATCGTTCGCTGTTATTCCCAATGAACTTGAGGACGCATTTTCAGAAGGCATGGGCTTTGACGGAAGCTGCGTTGAGGGCTTTTGTCGCGCGCATGAATCCGACATGCTGGCCTACCCCGATGCTTCCACCTTCCAGGTGCTCCCGTGGCGACCCGATGCCAATGCCGTTGCTCGTATGTTCTGCTCCATCAAAACGCCTGCAGGTGAGCCTTTCGAAGGCGATTCACGCACCGTTCTCAAGCGGGTTGTTGATAAGGCGGCGCAGGCTGGCTATATCTACAACGTGGGCCCTGAGCTTGAGTTTTACTACTTCAAAGATGCCGAAGGAACCGAAGTCCTTGACCGTGGCGGTTACTTCGATCTCACGAGTCTTGACTACGCGAGTGATCTGAGGCGCGATACGGTGCTCACGCTAGAGAAGATGGGTATCCCCGTTGAATATTCGCACCACGAAAACGGCCCATCGCAACACGAGATTGACCTGCGCTATTCCGATGCTCTTTCTATGGCCGATGCGGTCATGACCTACAAACTTGTTGTGAAAGAAATCGCGATGAAGCACGGGGTGTATGCCTCGTTCATGCCCAAGCCGATGGCGCAAGAGGCGGGAAGTGGCATGCATGTTCATCAGAGTCTCTTCGACCTTGAGGGCAACAATGCGTTTTTCGACCCGCATGATCCTCAGGGCTACAACCTTTCCAAGATCGCTAAACACTACATTGCAGGCATGTTGAAATACGCTCCTGAGTTTTGCGTAATCACCAACCAGTATGTGAACTCGTACAAGCGCCTGGTCGATGGCGGCGAAGCGCCCATCTATGTTTCATGGGCCAAGAGCAACCGCTCAACGTTGGTGCGCGTTCCTGGTTATAAGCCAGGCAAGGAAAGCGCATGCCGCATTGAGCTGCGCAATCCCGATCCTGCGGCAAACCCGTATCTGGCATTTGCGGTCATGCTTTCCGCAGGTCTCAAAGGCATCGAGGATGAACTTGAGCTGCAGGTGCCAACCGAAGATCACGAGCTTTTCATGCTTTCGCGCCAAGAACTTCGTAAGCTCGGATTAACGCCACTGCCCGAAACGTTGGGGGAGGCCGTTGAGCTGTTTGCTGAATCGGACTTCATGCGCGAAGTGCTGGGCGACCATATTCATGCGTACCTGGTCGAAGCAAAGCGAGCAGAATGGAACGGCTATCAACGCAACGTAACCCAGTGGGAGCGCGATCGCTACCTGGCGGTTTTGTAGGAGATGACATGCAAAGAAAACAGGTCATCTTTATAGCTGATAGTCTCGATAATGCACACAAGTTTCAAGCGGTTCTCTCGGCGCTTGATGTTGAGGTTGCGGCAGGTTCGTCCGCACAGTTTAAGCGGCTTTTGGAGCAAAACGCCAGCTACGATCTGGTGGTGTATGAGGCGCGGGGCGATGCACTCAAAAACATCGCTTGTGTTGAGCAGGCAATGCTCGAAGATGGGTGCGGGGCACTGCTCCTTATTGTCAACGATGATCAACTTACGGAGTTTCGTTTGCCCGTCCAGGTAAAAAGTGATTTTGTGGTCCACGGATCTTCTGCGGATGAATGTGCGGCACGCATTCGTCAGCTGGTGTGGCCTGGTAATGAGAGCTCAACGTCCGACTATATTGCAGTCGATACTATGACCATCAATCTAGCAACCTATCAGGTAAAAGTCGCAAATGAGCCGCTCGATCTTACCTACCTTGAATACGCGCTTTTGGCATTTTTGGTCACCCATCCTGGGCGCACCTATTCGCGCGATGCGCTCCTGCGTCGTGTATGGGGATTTGACTATTATGGGGGCTCGCGCACGGTAGATGTCCACGTCAGAAGGGTGCGTGCGAAGCTCGGCCCCGAGCTTGCACAGAGGCTTGAAACAGTGCGCGGCGTCGGCTATCTTTGGTCGGTCTAGCGCTCGGTGGAACCATCGCGTTTTTCACCGCATTGCCGAGTTACCTTATAGGTTTTGGGCTATACTCTCACAGGTCGGGACAAACTGGAGGAAAATTATATGTCAAAGAAGATTGCCGTCATTGACGGCCACTCGTTGATGCACCGTGCATATCATGCTGTTCCACCCGCGATGAATGCCCCTGATGGTCGACCAACCAACGCTGTATTCGGATTCATATCGATGCTGCTGAAGCTTATCGATGTAGCTCAGCCCGATGCCATTGTCTGTGCGTTTGATGAGGGTCGTCCGGCATTCCGTACAGAGGCGCTTGAGCGCTACAAGGCTCAACGGCCTCCGATTGATGATGATCTTAAGGTTCAATTCCCGATGATCGAAGAGCTTTTAGAAGCTATGGATATTCCCGTTATTCGCGTTCCTGGGTGGGAGGGTGATGACATCCTTGGCACTGTTGCCGCACGCGATGAAGCACTCGGCTATGAGACCCTACTCGTAACAGGTGACCGCGATGCGTATCAGCTTGCCACTGAGCTCACGCGTATTGTTACGACCAAAAAAGGCATCAGTGATGTCACGATATATGGCGGACCGCTACGGTATTACGCCTGCTCAGGTGCCCGATTACCTTGGTCTTAAGGGTGATGCCTCTGACAATATCCCCGGTGTTCCTGGTGTTGGTGAGAAGACCGCCTCTCGGCTTTTGCAAGATTTTGGATCACTCGAAGGTATTTATGAGAACCTCGACCAGCTCAAGGGCAAGCAGCTTGAGCGCATCCGCGACAATAAAGACAGTGCTTTTGTGAGCCGCTTGGTTGCCACCATTGTGCGCGATCTTGATTTTCCGCTTGATGTTGAGTCGATCAATTTCCCATCATTTGATGAAGATGTGGTTTCGAAGGCATTCAACGCGATCAGGTTTAATGCGCATCTTAAAAAGGT
>JAVWLC010000166.1:0-5901 GCA_036638175.1 Raoultibacter sp.
GACGAGATGACGCGGATTATCTGGCAGATGATCAAAGATGAGCTGCTTCTTCCGCATATTGATCTTAAGACCGAGTATTTTGACTTGGGGCTCGAGCATCGCAATGAGACAAATGATCAGGTGACGGTTGATTCTGCTGAGGCTACCAAGCGCTTGGGTGTTGCCGTGAAGTGCGCAACCATTACGCCGAACGCCGCCCGCATGGATGAATATGACCTCAAGCAGATGTGGAAGAGCCCCAACGGCACCATTCGTTCCATGTTGGATGGCACGGTGTTTCGTGCGCCTATCGTCGCGGCGGGCATTGAGCCTTGTGTGCGCAACTGGGTGAAGCCGATCACTATCGCTCGTCATGCTTACGGCGATGTTTACAAGAACACTGAGATGGTTATTCCTGGTCCAGGCACCGTTGAGCTGGTGTACACCGCTGCAGATGGCACCGAAACACGCGAGTTGGTGCATGAGTTTGATGGTGCTGGCGTGGCTCAGGGTATGCACAACCTTGATTCGTCTATTGAGAGCTTTGCACGCAGCTGCTTCAATTACGCACTCGATACCCATCAAGATGTCTGGTTTGCAACTAAAGATACGATTTCGAAGAAATACGATCATCGTTTCAAGGATCTGTTCCAGGAAATCTTTGATGCAGAGTATAAAGCGCGATTCGACGAAGCGGGCATTGAGTACTTCTATACGCTCATCGACGATGCTGTAGCGCGTGTTATGAAGGCTGATGGTGGCTTTATCTGGGCATGCAAGAACTACGATGGCGATGTCATGAGTGATATGGTGTCTTCGGCGTTTGGATCGCTTGCTATGATGACATCGGTGCTTGTGTCTCCCCAGGGTGCTTATGAGTATGAGGCGGCGCACGGCACGGTACAGCGTCACTACTACAAGCACTTGAAGGGTGAAGAGACCTCTACAAATTCTGTGGCTACTATCTTTGCGTGGACGGGCGCACTGCGCAAGCGTGGAGAGCTCGACGAGCTACCTGATCTTGTTGCGTTTGCTGATCGACTGGAGCGGGCTACCTTGGAAACCATTGAGGCGGGGGAGATGACGGGCGATTTGGCACTCATTACCTCGCTTGAGAATCCGACAAAGCTCAGCACGCATGGCTTCATTCTTGCTATCGCAGAGCGCTTAAAAGCCTAATATTCTCACGATAGAGACGGCCGTCTACCTGCGTAGACGGCCTTAACCCGTGTTGATTCAGCGGGGTGGCCTGCCGTATCGGTCGATAACGGTATAATAGTGATGGAAACTTCTAGCAAAAATCACTTGCATGCTCGACGGACTAATTCGGCGGCAATACCTGTGCCAAGTCGAATGAGCTACAGATGGAGGCACTACGTGAGCGAGAAATCACAAGACGTAAAAATAATGGCAACAGAAGCGATCGAAAACGACGCTGCATTAAATGAATTGGTTGAGAGTCTTGCGGGTTCATCTCGCAGAACGCGCCAAGTATCGGCTTCGGCTCTCGCTTTAGTTGCAAAAGAAACTCCCGAGAAACTTATTGATCACGCAAACGCGATTGTCGATGCGTTGAACCGCCCTGAAGCCCAGACGCGCTGGGAGGTTCTTGATATTCTGACTTCCCTTGTGGTGCTTGATTCTCGCGTGTGCGACAAGGCTCTTACGGGAGCTGAAACGGCGCTCTTTGATGAAGATAGCGGCCCCGTGAGACTTTCTGCCCTGCGCTTTCTGTGCGCACTCGGAGCAACAACCGAAAACCGTTCTGAGAAAGTATGGCCTCTGCTTGATGAGGCAATCCAGTGCTACCACGGTGACCTTGAGTTTCAGGACATGCTGGTGGCGGTCTGCGAGTTCTCGACAGGCAAGCTTGCTCCATCGGTCAAACAAGCGCTCGCTGATCGCATGAAGTTTGATGCTGACAGCGGCAAGGGCGCCCTCAAGCGCCGAGCGCAGGCCATAATCGACAACGTATCGTAACGTTGCCAGCCCGCCTTCGGGCGGGTTTATTTTTGCCCTACATTGAACTGTTTGAGACGAGAAGGAAAGAACTTTTATGACGCAAGAATCTTTCGACCGCAGTGCTCAGCTCACTGTTGGTGACGCTACCTTTACGTATTACCCCATTGCATCAATCGCGGGATCGGAAAAGCTTCCGTTCTCACTTAAAGTCCTGCTAGAAAACGTGCTGCGGTGTGCTGAGAGCGACGAAGAGGCAAGCAATCTTGCTCATCGCATCATTGAGGCGGGCTTGGCTGGAAGTGTCGGAGAAGAGCTTTCGTACAGTCCTGCTCGCGTCTTGTTGCAGGATTTCACGGGTGTTCCCGTGTTCGTAGACTTTGCAGTCATGCGCGAGGCAATGGCGGCGCTCGGTGGCGACCCTGCGAAGGTAAACCCCCAGATTCCCTGTGATCTTGTGATCGATCACTCGGTTATTGCTGACGAGGCGGGGTGCGCTGGTGCCCTTGAGAAGAACATGGAGCTCGAGTTTGAGCGTAACGGGGAGCGCTATAACTTCCTCAAGTGGGCACAAGGTTCGTTTGAAAACGTGCGCATTGTGCCTCCAGGGGCAGGTATTTGCCACCAGATCAATGTAGAAGAGTTCTCGCAGGTTGCTATGGTGGGCGAGCGAGATGGCGAAAAGACGGTCTACTTTGATACCGTTGTTGGTACAGACAGTCATACGACTACCGCAAACGGTATTGGTGTCTTAAGCTGGGGCGTTGGCGGCATTGAGGCTGAGGCTGCCGCTCTTGGGCAGCCCATTACCACGCTGGTGCCAAAAGTCATCGGTGTTGAATTGACCGGCGCGCTTCCTGAGGGCACGTCGGCAATGGATCTGGCTCTCGTATTTGCCAACATGTTGCGTGCGCGCGGCGTTGTTGGATCGTTTGTTGAGTGCTTTGGACCGGGGCTTGATAGCCTTACCGCAACGCAGCGTGCTTGCGTGGCAAACATGACGCCCGAATACGGATGCACGTGCACCTTGTTCCCCGTTGACCAGCAGACTCTCGATTATTTGCGCGTTACGGGTCGCGAAGAACAGCAGATTGCGCTGGTTGAGGCTTACGCAAAGGCGCAGGGTTTTTGGAATGATACGACGGCAGAAAATCGTGTGTATGCGGAAGTGATTTCGCTTGATCTTTCGACCGTTAAGCGCAACCTTGCAGGCCCCTCTCGTCCTCATGACCTTATTGTTGCAGAAGATGCACAGACTACGTTCCGTTCGGTCTGCGCTGATCGTGGGCTATCGCTGGACAAGACGGTTTCAGTTGAGGTGTGCGGTGAGCGTTGCGAGATCACGCATGGAGCACTCGCTATCGCTGCAGTGACAAGCTGCACGACGGCCACTGACCCTGCCATGATGATTGCTTCGGGCATGCTCGCCAAACGCGCGGCAGAAGCTGGCTTGCATGCTAAGCCCTGGGTGAAACGCGTGTTGGCACCGGGAAGTAAAGCTACTGAGCTTTTGCTTGAGCGTGCGGGATTGTTGAGCGGGTTGCAGGAGCTTGGTTTTTATACCTGCGGCTTTGGTTGTATGAGCTGCATCGGTAACTCGGGTCCTATCGCGCCTGCTTTGCATGATGTTGCGGGGACTATTGAGCTTGCGAGCGTGTTGTCGGGCAACCGCAACTTTGAGGGTCGTATTTCGCCTGATGTTTCGCAAAACTACCTTGCTGCTCCGGCGATGGTTATTGCGTATTCGCTGGTGGGCACGATGGATTTTGATTTTGAACATGATCCAATTGGCACGAACGCCAACGGAGGCGATGTCTATCTTGCTGATATTTGGCCAACCGATGCGGAAATCGCCGAGGCGCTTGAGCGTGTGGTAACCAAAGATCTCTATGACGAAGGACGCAAAGGCCTCATGGAAGGCGATACGCGCTGGCAAGCCATTACGGTGGATCCGAGCGCAACGTTTTCATGGGATGATGCATCGACCTATGTGCGTCGCGCGCCCTACTTTGACGGCATGAGCAAGCAGCCAGGAGCACTTGATCCGATTGAAGGCGCCCAAGTACTCGTTGATCTCGGTGACTTTATTACAACCGACCACATCAGCCCTGCTGGATCCATCGCCCTTGATTCGCCAGCTGCAACGTATCTACGCGAGCGGGGGGTTTCAGAGGAGTTCTTCAACACGTACGGTGCTCGTCGCGGAAACCACGAAGTGATGATGCGCGGAACGTTTGCGAACGTGAAGCTTCAAAATAAGCTTGCCGAAGGACGCAAGGGTTGCTGGACGCGTGATCAGTTGTCGGGTGAGATCACCAGCATATTCGATGCTGCCATGGATTACGAATCAAACGATATTCCGCTCGTGGTCTTAGCAGGCAAGATGTATGGCAGTGGCTCTTCGCGTGACTGGGCTGCAAAGGGTCCCATGCTCCTTGGTATTAGGGCGGCATTTGCTGAAAGCTTTGAGCGTATTCATCGTTCAAACCTTATTGGTATGGGTATCTTGCCACTTCAGTTCCAAGAGGGACAAAATGCACAATCGCTTGGACTTGATGGATCGGAAAAAATTACCGTAGGTGCTATCGACTTTTCGAATGGACTACCAGAGCCTGCGGTTGTGAGTGTTATGGCGCAGAAAACCGATGGTACGGAGTTTGCGTTTGAAGCAATCGTTCGTGTTGATACGCCGACGGAGGGCCGTTATTTTGAAAACGGCGGCATCTTGCACTATGTCCTCCGCAACCTTGCTGAGTAGCGGGATTCGTACGGAATTAATGCGCTGACGGGAAAAGTCACCGTTCGGTAAACTTCGGGGGTCGCGCCAAGTGGCGTGGCCCCTTGCGGTACAATGAGAGATCTCTGTAAGCGATTTTTTGCATTGTGCATTGGAAGGGATGTTTATCCGTGAAACAGACATCAAGTTTGGATGCCTTGTTGGATGCGTTGCGTCAATCTGGAGCCGATATTGGAAGTGGAAACCCATTCGGTGGCAATTCCGACGAGAGGAAGAGCGGAGACGAGGATTTCGGCGGCTCGGATCAACCCCCGCGCGTCGAAGTTCCCTTTGCTGATACGATGGCTGCATGGGGCAAGAAGGCGATCATCATTGCGATCATTGCTATCCTCATTATTGCGGCCGTTGCGTACTGGTGGTTCCATCCACCCATTAATATTCACTCAACAGATACTTGGATGTTTATTGCGATATTCATCCTGTTGCCGTTGTTCCTCTTTTTTACTACGCGTTCGCTCGCCTATAAAAGAGGTACGGGCAAGTACGAGTACAACGAAAAGAAGGCGAAACGATTTAAGATCGTGTCGTATCTCCCCGTTATCGTGTTGCTTGTTGCAATTGTTGGTGCTATCGCTTCGCAACCGTTCTTCCCTGGTAATGCCGAGAAGTATGCAAACGTGTTGCAGACAACCAATGATGAGTTCACCGAAGACATCAAAGAGGTCGATTATACGCAGATTCCTGTCATCGATCGTGATTCGGCCGTTGTGCTCGGTAACCGTACGATGGGTGGAATCCCTGAGTATGTCAGCCAGTTCGAGGTATCGCCACTTTATAGCCAGATTAACTATCAGGGATCGCCTGTGCGTGTAAGCCCGCTCGATTATGCCGACCTCTTTAAGTGGCTGGCAAACCGTGAGCAGGGTATTCCTGCATACGTTGTGGTTAATATGACTACACAGGATACCGAGATTGTTCGCTTGGGCGATACCCCAATTCATTACTCGCAGTCCGAGCCTCTTTTTCGCAACATTGATCGTCACGTGCAGTTGAGCTATCCCTTCTACATGTTTGATCAGTTTGCGTTTGAGATTGACGACGATGGGAAGCCATGGTGGATCTGCCCTGTTCAGGATCGTACCATTGGTTTGTTCGGTGGTAAAACCATTCAACGTGTTGTTATGTGTGATGCAACAACAGGCGAGATGACTGACCTTCCTGTTGAC
>JAVWLC010000167.1:0-5890 GCA_036638175.1 Raoultibacter sp.
TCATGGTTTGACCACCTGAGACAACAACATCGACACCAAGGCTCTCGAGAATCTTTGCGTTGCCGGAACCTGGCGCTACCGCAACAATACCTATTGGCTTATGCTCAGCTTCAGCCTCTTCGGCAGCAAGACCTGCACTGCGCGCTTCGCTTTGGAGTTGCATGTTGTGAATGTGAACCTCAGATACCTGTCCACGCTCAAGCATGTAGGCAAGAACTTTATCGGGAGTATTAGTGTGTACGTGCACTTTAAAATTCGGCGCCTGACCGACAACGAGCTCACAATCGCCCATAGTGCCCAAAAAGTCGAGAGCATCTTCGATCTCAAGTTTCTCGGAATAAGCGAGGAATTCGGTGCAGTAACGAAACTCCGAACCCTCCCAATCGTTAATCTGTTCAATCTCAACACGAGGAGCCGAGGCGCGCGCAAACGCGAGCTCATCAACCATGGGGCCTTCTTTACCCGTGAGCGCCGAAACAAATGCATCAAACAGGATAGCTAGACCAAAACCACCCGCATCAACAACGCCGTTTTCTTTGAGTACAGGAAGTAAGTCGGGCGTGCGCTGAACAGAGGCGTAAGCTTCTGCAACAACGAAATCGAGTGTCTCTTCCGTTGTAAGTTTCTTTTTCTTGGCACGCTTTGCTGCTGCTGCACTATCTTTCAACACCGTAAGGATAGTGCCCTCAACGGGTTTACGAACTGCATGAAACGCAACATCAACCGCATGGGTAAACGCCGCCTCAACACTTTCGGTAGTAATACCCTCAAACCCTTCGCTGCCCTCACAAAGCCCGCGCAAAATTTGCGAGGTAATGACACCGGAGTTGCCGCGAGCGCCCATAAGCGCACCGGTCGTGATTGCCTTGCGAATTTCCGCATCACTTGCACCGATGGGAAGTTTGGCGATGTTGTCTACCACCATCTCAACGGTAAGAGACATATTGGTTCCCGTATCACCATCGGGCACGGGAAACACATTGAGACGGTTGACCTCCTCTTTGCGATCAGCGAGTGCTTTAGACGCAACCGCGATAGCGTTGAGAAGATCATTGGTTGTAAACGATTCTGACATAGATGTCCAACTCCTAGCTTACGCACCGCACCTCGCGCTCTTGCGCTTGCGGCTTGTATGGAAACGATGATTGCGCTACTTGCGTACTTTGATGCCCTGGACGTGAACGTCCACGCTGTCGATTGGTACGCGCGCGGATTCAGTCAGCGCAAACGTTACCTGGTCGATAAGGTTTTGAGAAACTGCGTTGATGTTGGTGCCGTATTCAATGACAACATACAGCTCAACGCGAACACCCTGTTCGGTTGTTGTCACCGTAACACCGCGACGAAGTCGAGATGCAGGAAGAATTTTCGCAATGCCATCAGCTGCAGTTGGTGCTGCCATACCGACAACTCCGTAGCACTCGAGTGCGGCATTTCCAACTATGTCGGCTAAAACATCATTGGCAACATGAAGGCTGCCAGGGATCTCTTGAGTCATGATGTTCCTTTCACGAACATGTGCGTTCATGGTTTCTTGTGTGATAGGACTAGCTATTGAAGTATAGCGTATGGATACTATACTGTGCAGAACGCCTGATAACTCCATCGGAGAGATTCCATTAAAAATTCTTGTATAAGCCAGAATTCCCGTGGTATAGTGTTTAGGCTTTTTTGTCATCAACGGTTAACCGCCGAAACGTACATGGAGTTGATAGATATGTCTAAGGTTTGTGAAATTTGCGGCAAAGCCCCCGTTGCGGGTCATAACATCAGCCACTCGCATCGCGTGACTAATCGCATGTTCCGTCCGAACGTGCAAAAAGTCACCATCAAGATCGATGGCAAAGTTAAGCGCGCCAACGTATGCACCAAGTGCATAAAGGCTGGAAAGCTCGAGCGCGCATAAGCATTTCGCTTTTGCAAAGTCGATAAGCTCGCCGTATGGCGGGCTTTTTTGCGTTTGTCAGATAGCGGCTTTGCTCAAGCGTCATAAAAAAGCCCGCGTAAGCGGGCTTGAATTACTTACAGTCGATATGCAACTCGTGCTTGGGGGCTTTCCCATACCGCAATCTCTTTAAGAGAAATCCAGCTCGGCAGTGTCTTTTCAAGCTCAAAGAAGATGATGCGAGCCATGTGCTCAGCTGTTGGGTTGAGTACATCAAACGGCTTTACATCGTTGATGTAGCGATGATCAAAATTTTCAAGAATCGCGTGGAGATCGCGCTTGATATCTTTGAAGTCATACAGAATTCCCACGTCATCAAGGTGCTGACCAACAATGGTTGCTTCAACGTCCCACGTGTGTCCATGAAGATAGCGGCATGGGCCATCGTATCCTGGCAATGCGTGGGCGGCGTCAAAATGATCTTTGACCGTCAGTTCATACGTACCACCGGTGTGCTCGTATGTTTCGCCCGAAAGCGCACCTTTACCAGCGTATACGGGATTTCTTTCCAACCCTACATCCTTTCGTTGAGTATGCTCAAAGAGCGCATCAAAGCTGCCTGGGGTAGCTGCACTTCGGCTTTCGCTTTTGGTGGGTTCTTCGCTTGACGAAAGAGGAGCAGTCTCAACCCCGAAATCAAAGAGGTTTGTGGGGGTTTCCTCCCAAGCAACCAGATATGATCCAACAGGGCTTTGTGCATCCATAGTCTCGTTAGCAAGCGCGTCGGCTCGCTTGTTCTCATTGCGATAGACGTGCGCAATGCCCGCTTCCGTAAAGCAGCCAAAAAGTTCTTTGGCTTGGATAAAAAGTGGTTTGAGATCTTCGCTCTTCACTTTGTACTGACCGAGCATCTGTTTGACCATGAGCTCGGAATCAGCACGGACTTGAATATGGGTCACGCCTGCCGCAAGTGCATTTTTAAGTCCCCAGACAAGCGCTGAATATTCAGCGACATTGTTAGTTGCCCGAGGCAAAAACCAGCCGCCATCAGCTATCAGGGTGCCCTCAGGAGACACCAGGTCAAACCCGAAGCCAGCAATCCCAGGGTTTCCCCTGCTGCCGCCATCGGTGTGGAGTAACGCTTGGATCATTCAGCCACCACCAGCATACGTTTGCATGATGGGCAAACCGACAACGGCGCTTCTGCTTGCACCTGAAGAAGCTTCCCTTCTTCAAAGGGATTACGGCAGACGCTACAAGAGGCATTGTGTAGTCGCGCAATAGCAATACCGCCCGCACGACGCGCAACCCTCTCATACTGGGTGAGCAAATCATCAGGAAGTGTGGCAACCAACTCTTCGCGCCGTTTTTTGAGAGCCCCAAGATTATTATTGAGTCCCCCGCCTACTTTTTGAAACGAAGCAACGAGACCGCTTTCCTGCACAACAATAGATTCAAGTGCCGTATCGATCTGCTTTTTCACACCATCAATTTGAGCGAGCTTTTCGCTTGCTTCAGCAAACTCGGTTTCAAGTGTTGCTTGTCGTTTTGCGACACCGTTGAGATCTTTACTCAAAGCTTCAACGCTGCGGTAATCGCCCTTGGACGCATCGATCTTTGCTTGCGTTTCAACCTGCTTCGCTGCAAGCCGTTCGGTTTCATCTCTGATTCTCAAAGCCCTAAGATCAGCTTCTTTTTTCATCGCAAGAACTTGATCGCGCTTCTGCTCGACCGCTTGCTTCTTCTGCCTTATCTCAAGGATCTGTTTACGTTGCGGCAATTCATCTAACTGCTTTTGCGCACGCATCGACTCAATGTCAATATGCTGCATCTCTAGCAGCGTTGCGATATCCTTGGCGTCTGCCTTCATGGATCTCCCTTACATACGGGTCGTTTCGGGGTAAGCCCAATTCGATCCCTGGTCGATGACGATCAACTTTTCTTTTGGAACACCTGCTGCTTCTACCGATGCTGCAAGCACAGCTACCAGCGGAAGCTCACTGACATCATGCCCGAGCTCAATAATAGACAAACCAGCTTGCGATGCCGCCAAAGCATCATGGTACTTCACTTCGCCACAGATAAGACAGCTCACATTGGCCGCAAGGCATTTCTCCGTAAGATCCCCGACATTTCCCGTACACGTTACCACCGTCGAAAGCTCTTTTGAAAAATCACCCCATACCCGAGGCTGCCGTTCAAACACCGAGGTGCACCGCGCAGCAAGCTGTCCAAGCGTCAGCGGGTTATCGGCAATCTTCACAGAACAAAGCTGTCCATACCCTTTTCGTTTACTTGACTCAAGGGGGTCAATAATTCCCTTGAACATGAGATTGAGCATACCAGGCAAAGCGCGAGCGGCATCTTGACTCACATCGAGTGCCGTATGGAATGACATGAGTGCAACACCATGTTCTATTGCCGCCCATACAAGCGCCCCATCTTTTTCGGCAACCGAATGAGCAGGCACGAACGTATCAGGAGCGGTCAAGTAAGCAGGGTGATGCGTCACGAGCACATTGGCTCCCAAGGCACTTGCCTCACGCACCGCTTCAACCGTAGGGTCAAGCGCTACCGCAGCACGCTTGATCTGACGGGACGGATCACCGACCGTAATTCCCGTGCGATCCCAATCCTCGGCATCGCTAGCGGGATACTTCTTCAGGAGCGCATGCTCCAGTCCGCCAATAGTCAGAGTAAACGCCTGCTTCGAGAGCGAACCCGAGGACCTTTGAGCGAGGCCAGTGCTTTTCTTTTCACTGCGAGCTGCAACCATGGTATCCACCTTTCCTTCGAAACCCGTTTATTCGATTGTAATGCTCCGTCGACCCCTATCTCGTGTCGGCACCGTAACTTCACGGTAACCAGCTTCGTACAAAGCGCGATACCCTTTTTCGATATCACGAGCAACCAAATGGGGTGCGTGAGCATCGGTACCCACCGTGCAAGGAACACCCGCACGACAAAACTCAGTAAGCAGTGCGTGCGTTGGAAACATCTCGGCGCACGGGTAGTAGGATCCCGATGTGTTGACCTCAACCATACGACCTGCTGCTCGCACGGCTTCAGCCGCATCACGATACAGCGGCGTTGGATCAAACGACGGAAGGTAACCAAATTTTTTAACCAAATCAGGATGAGACATTACGGTAAACGGCATGTCAGACAGGACACATTTGCACCATATCTCAAAATAGCGCTTCCATATCTCATCAGCGCCAACCTGCTCCCAACGGCCTCGTTGTGCAGGGTCATCAAATGCCCAGGTGTCAACAAAGTGAACCGAGCCCATAATGATTTCGAAACGGTCGAGGTCAGACGGCGTAATATCCCGATCCTCATCATCTCCGAGCCAGTCAAATTCACAGCCAAGAAGGATCTCAATATCGCTGTGGCGTGCTCGTTCTTTTTCAACGTCAGCGATATACTCCTCAAGCCGACTAGCTGGCATAGCAAGAAAATCCTGTGGATCAAATGCTTGTGAGAGCGGAAAATGCTCAGTGATTGCAAGCGTTGTAATACCCTCGCTGCGTGCCGCAGTCACAAGCTCCGCAACCGTTCCTTCACCATGTCCGCAGAATCCAGTGTGGGTATGCGTCGTGATGAGCTCCATTATTCCTACTTTCCGTTAATGCTTTCTTCGAAAGCGCAGAGAAACGTATCTATGTCTTCTTGCACCGTTGCATACCCCATTGAAACCCTTAAGGAGCCAAGCGCAAGATTGCTGTCAATGCCGAGAGCCTTGAGCACATGGCTTGGCTCAAGGGAATGCGACGAGCAGGCAGATCCACCCGAAACCGCAACGCCTTTCATATCAAGGCGTAAAATGAGCGTTTCACTCTCAAAACCCTCAACACACACGCTCACTACGTGGGGCGCATAGTCGAAGCTTCCCCACTCAACGTCAACCGTGGGAAGTACCCGCCCGAATGCAGCCAGCTTTTCGTAGAGATTGTCTCGAAGTTCTCGCAGGCGATGAGCTTCATCTTCTTGCTGAGCACATGC
>JAVWLC010000168.1:0-5861 GCA_036638175.1 Raoultibacter sp.
ACCGAGGCACTTCGACTGGCTATGGCACTACTTGCGCTGCCGCTGGCATTCAACCGCTGTTTTTTGCTGAACCTCTTGCGGAAAAGGCCCGCGAGATACAATAGCAACTACGGTTTTGCAGGTGTTATTGGCGCGTTTACGCGTTATTGATAGTGGCCTCTACATGAGACGATAGAGAGTATTTCATTGTTTTCAATTTTATAAACGAGTCTGTTAGTATCGTCTATGCGAACGCTCGAGAGTCCTGTTTTGCTGTACTTGAGCCGTTCTGCTTTGCCGAAGGGCAGGCTTTGCTCATCGGGATCGTTGCCGCTGCGCTCAATGCTTGTTATGAGCTTGTTTATTCGTCTAAGGGTTTTCTTGTCCTGCGTTTGCCAGTACAAGTAGTCATCCCAGGCCTTGTTGCTCCAAAGCTTCTTCATTTAGGACTCAATAAGGTCGTGTTCGGATTCTTGACCGTCCTTCATGGAGAGATACATGCGATCCATCTCTTCGGAGAATTCTTTTTCTGAGGGAATAGGTGCAACTACCGAAAAGGGGAATCCTTGGTGAGCTACAAATTGACGTGCAAATACATTGAAGGCGGCAGCAGAAGTGAGACCGATACTTTTAGATACGGCATCAACGTCTCTTTTGAGATCTGCGTCCATGCGAATATTAAAGGTGGAGGTTGCCATGATGTCTCCTTCTCTATTTGTGCTTAGCTATGGATATAAAATATATCAATAAGTAGCACAATGTCAATCAAATGGTATTGATTGTATTCTATTTGGCGCAATCACTTCCGATTGTTACATATGCTTAGGGTTGATTGGAATAGCTGTAGCTGCTGTCTTAGTGAGAGCTCTTTATGATCTCCCTCGTGAGCGACGGTTTAGAGCCATACGGCTTGGCGTATCTAGAATGAGCAGATGATGCGTGATCTTCTCCTCTTAGCTTACTGGGGCTGTATAGACTCATTAATGCTGTTGCGTTGAATTGCTGAATACACGTGGACTCCAAGAGCGGAAAGTGTTAAAATTGTTGTACGTACAACAAAGGGAGCATGGGTCATGGATTCAATGGTTACTGCGCGAATGACGCAAGATAAAAAAGAAGCAGGGCGCAAGGTGCTCGATTTGCTTGGCGTAAATTCCTCGCAGGCAATCAATGAGCTATACGATTACCTGATCGAAAACAAACAGCTTCCTTTTAGTCAGGGACAATCTGGTTTTTGCGATAAGGAAGAGTTGCAGCAAGCAATTGCTTTTATTGACAGCATTCCTTTGGGGGGCGCTCGTGCGTTCTCGAAGATGACTGATGATAAAATCCGTCAGCATCGTTTGATTGATCGTGGTCTTGCTGAGAAAAAAGACTTTGTATGAAGGCGCTTGTAGATAGCAATGTCATTATTGATTTTCTTTCAAGGCGAGAGCCTTTCTACGCTGCTGCGCGGAAGCTTATGCTGCTTGGATTTGTTAAAGAGGTTGAGCTGTGGATTAGCGCATCGCAGGTAACCGATATTTTGTACGTTCTTACTGGGGGAGGAAAGCCAAGCCTTGCAGCTGAGGCACAGGAAGCCCTAAAGAAGCTTCGCAGTTTTATTCGTGTCTGCAGCATTGGGGAGGCGGAGATAGACGCTCTCCTTGAATCTGCGTGGGATGATTTAGAAGACGCATCTATCCACTTGGCTGCTTGTAAATCAAAGGCCGATTATATCGTGACGCGTAACGGCAAGGATTTCACACGGTCAACCATTAAGGTTGTTGATGCAGCTGCTTTCATAGAGCGCCTTGAGCAAGACCGTGGTTGTGCGTACGAAGAAGTCCTCCTAGCCTAATCTTGCCTAGGGCAAGCTTGCCTGCGCGATGGAATCGCGGCCAAAACCACCCAAAATCTGTAGCTTCTACGACATTTTCCTAAACGGTTAATTCTTGATTGACGGGAGGCTTCTACTCGCGTAGCGTTCGGCGTATCTGCCGAGCCGAGGATAAGAGGTTTCCATGATCAATCCGTTCTGCAAGTATCAGCTCTGGGAAGTGACCCCAACACTGGCTGCTGTCGCGCAAGGCTTTGAGCCTGCTGAGGCTGTCATCAAGGACGCAAAACTCGTCAATGTTTGTACGGCTGAAATTCAAGACCACATCGATGTTGCCATAGTAAAGGGCCGCATCGCGTATGTTGGGCCAAGCGCTGATCATTGCATCGGTGAAAACACCCAGGTGCTAGAAGCGAACGGGCAGTACATTGCTCCTGGTTTCCTTGACGGACACATCCACGTTGAATCTTCGATGCTGGGCGTTACGGAATATGCACGCGTGACAGTACCCCATGGAACAACGGGCATTTATATGGACCCGCATGAGATATGCAATGTGCTGGGGCTTGAGGGCGTCAAGGTGATGGATGAGGATGCGCAGCGCGTACCACTTAAAACCATGATCACCACTCCTTCGTGCGTGCCCGCGGTCCCTGGTTTTGAAGACACGGGCTCAGCAATCGGTCCTGAGGATATCGCTCGCACCATGACCTGGGATAGCGTTGTGGGCTTGGGCGAAATGATGAACTTCCCGGGCATCCTTGGCAGCTCCGATCACGCCCACGGCGAAGTGGCGGAAACCCTCAAGCACGGCTACACCGTTACAGGCCACTATTCTCTTCCTGAAACTGATCGCGGCCTCAACGCCTACATAGCCTCAGGCATCACGTGTTGTCACGAATCGACGCGCGCCGAAGATGCGCTCGAAAAGATGCGCCGCGGTATGTACGCCATGATGCGCGAAGGTAGCGCCTGGCATGATCTTGCAGCGCTGGCGACCATTGTTGCAGGTGGCAAGGTTGATAGTCGCTTCGCCATTGTGGTGTCCGATGACAATCACCCCAATACACTCGTTGAGAAAGGGC
This sequence comes from Raoultibacter sp., assembly GCA_036638175.1. Lineage (GTDB taxonomy): Bacteria > Actinomycetota > Coriobacteriia > Coriobacteriales > Eggerthellaceae > Raoultibacter. The sequence continues at coordinate 2,884 of JAVWLC010000168.1, forward strand.
ACCTCGATTACCTTATCCGTCGCGCCATTCAGGAGGGCATCGATCCCATTACCGCTATCCAAATGTGCACGATCAACTGCGCGACCTGTTTCAAAATGCAGGATGATCTGGGAAGTATTGCGCCTGGTAAATGCGCCGACATCGTATTTCTCAAGGATCTCGAAAGCATCGAAGTAACCCGTGTGCTCATTGATGGCGATGTGGTTGCTGAAGATGGCAAGCCGCTCTTTGATCCCGCGCCGTTTGAATATCCTGCATGGGCAACGCACTCGGTTCATATCAAAGATCCCATCACGCCCGCCTCGTTCCTTATTGCACCTGATGAGATTGCCGATAAGAGCGAAGCGACCATTCGCGTTATGGAAGTCATCGGTGGTCACGTTGTTGATATTGAGCGTCATGAAACCATTCTTGTGGTGGGTGGCACAATCCAAAGCAACACCGAACAGGACCTCCTGAAGACGTTTGTGTTTGAGCGTCATCACAACACGGGTACGTTTGGCTACGGCTTCACCAAGGGCTTTGGCATCAAGCGCGGTGCCATGGCGTCCACGGTAGCACACGATGCTCACAACTTGCTGGTGGTGGGAACCAACGATGAAGACATGTCGATTGCTGCTAACACGCTCATCCAATCAGAGGGCGGCATGATTGTTGTTGCTGATGGCGAAGTGCTCGGACATGTGCCGCTTCCTATCGCAGGACTCATGAATGACCTTTCTGCAGAAGACATGAGCCTCAAAGTAGGAAGGCTCGAAGAGGCCTGGCGCGAAATTGGCTGCAACATGCCTTCTCCGTTTATGACCATGGCGCTCATTCCTCTTGCGTGTTTGCCAGACTTGCGCCTGACCAATCGCGGTTTGGTTGACTGTAACGAGTTCAAGTTCGTTGATCTTCTGGTAGAAGCGTAGACGCTTGTCAGATACCAACGGCAGAGTGGTGCGCAATGGTATAATTTCGCGTACTCAAGGAAGGAAATAACCATGGCTGTGCACGTACCAAGCCCCGCATTATCGATTGTTGGTCGACATAACTCAGGAAAGACAACGCTCATCGAGCGTCTGATTGCTGAGCTGGTTGCGCGCGGGCATGATGTGGGCAGCGTGAAACACCATAGCCATGTTGGTTTTGATATCGACTATCCCGGGAAAGACTCGTATCGCCATCGCGCGGCGGGAGCATCTGAAACAGTCATTGCTGCTCCTGGCCAAATGGCGCGCATCAAAACGGTTGAGGGCGAAATCGAGTGCGATGAAATTCTCGACTCCATGCCTGGTCACGATATCGTTATTGTCGAAGGCTACCGCAAGAGCAACTTGCCAACCATCGAAATCATGCGCTCAGGAAACGATGCCGATACCCGCGTTGCCGAAGTCCTGCTTGAAGGCGCCAAGCTCGGCTGGCCCTTGGGAACCGATTTCACGCAGCTGACGCGCGGAATGATCCCCGTTGAGGATCACGAAGATGAAATCCCCATGCACGGAGATTCCGAAGCCGAAATCAAGGTGACCGAGCACTTTCCAACCCAAGCACCTGACTACGACGATATCTCAAACAAACTTCCAACAGCAGGAACCGAAGCGGTGGTAACCGACATTCCTGAAGCCATCGAAGCGGCAAAGCTCTACGGCATTCCCGCGTTCGCGCTTGATGATGTTGAAGGGCTCACCGAGTTTGTTGAGATGCGCTATGTTCGTCCACGCTTGACCGTTGTCATTCAAGCTGGTGGCGAAAGCCGCCGCATGGGACAAAGCAAAGCAACGGTGCCGTTTAAGGGTCGTCCGCTCATCTGCCGCCTCATTGAGCGCTTGAGCCCCGTTGCCGATGACCTGGTCATCACAACGAATGAGCCCGAAAACTTGGTATTTTTGCATAGCGAATTCCCCGAATTGCGCATTCAACTTGTATGTGATGCCGTAGATTATCGCGGCGCGCTCCCTGGTTTGTATACCGCTTTACAGGCGGCGCGCAATCCCTTCGTGGGCGTTGTAGCGTGCGACATGGTGCACGCTTCGGCAGCGCTTATTGTCGCCGAAGCGCTGGAAATGAACAGAACGGGCGCCGATGTTGTGGTGCCCGCCAATAAGCATGGGTATGAGCCGTTCCATGCAATGTATCGCCGCATGGCGTGTCTGCCCGTTGTTCGCGATGCGCTTGCGCGCGGCGAGCGCAAGGCTCAGGCGTTTTTCGGAGACGTCAAGGTGCAGGAATTGCCGCAGACGCGGGTGCTTGAGATCGAACCAATGGGTGGCTGCTTTGTTAACGCGAACACGCCCGAAGAACTAGCCGCCATTGAAGCGTCGCTGGAAAACGAGGAATAGCACGTCATGCCCAACATAAACGATATTGTAGAAGTTGCCGAGGCGCTTGAAAGTAAAGCGGTCTTTGCGGCCGAAGACCGCTGCGTAGTTGTCCGCAATCGCAATGCGAAATGCCGCAAGTGCGTTGAGGCGTGTCCAACTGGTGCGGTGGAAGTTGGTGGCAATAAGCTTACCTACCACGCGCGCGCTTGCGTGGCGTGCGGTGCTTGTACGGTTGTTTGTCCCACAGAGGCGCTCATTCCGCTGCGTCCTATGGATGATGAGCTGGCTACATCTGTTGCGCGGGCAACGGTTGAGGCTGGGGGAGTGGCGGTGTTTGCTTGTGCTCGCATAGCGTCGCGCGGCAAAGCTGATCCTGAGACGTATGCCGAGGTACCATGCTTGGCGCGCGTTGAGGAAAACGTGGTCATGCAGCTTGCTGCTCACGGACTTGATCGCATTGTGCTTGTCGATGGCACCTGCTCAACCTGTAAGTTCAAAGCTTGCAATCCTGGCATCGATGAGACGGTTGCTTCAGTGAATAACCTGCTGTCTGCCGAGGGCGTGGTGCTAAGGGTTGAGCGATCCTCTGAATTCCCTGAAGGATTCTCCGTTGAAGACACCGCAGGATTGTACGGCGTTTCGCGTCGCGGGTTTTTCACGCAGGCGAAAGATGTC
>JAVWLC010000169.1:0-5838 GCA_036638175.1 Raoultibacter sp.
CCAGCATTCAAGAGGCTATCCTTGCGAACCCCACCGTGTTTTCAGGTGCGGAGTTAGCAAGCGCCGCCTTCGCGAAGATTCCCTACATTGGCACGCCCATCTTGGTGTTGGGTATGGTGGCCTTCTCGTATTCGACCATTCTTGGTTGGTCGTACTACGGCAATCGTTGCGTTACGTATTTGTTCGGCAAGCGTGCCATCCATCCCTATCAGGTACTTTACGTCCTCGTGGCATTTTTGGGAGCCGTGGGCGTGGGCGATGTGATGTGGACGGTGTCTGACATTGGCAACGCTCTTATGGCGATACCAAACATTATCGTGATCTTGTTGCTCTCGGGCCTTATCTCACGCGAAACACGTCACTATGTGTTCGACAATCATATTGCTGAAGTGGACGAAAGCCCCATTCCGCTTATTGAGAGCAAATAACAAGATGGGGCAGATTCCTGTCCGCCCTAGATTCACATGGATATATCGTCCTCAATGAACACGCAAGATCTGCGTCTCACTCCTTTCGCACTGAAAACGGTCTGGTGACTGTTTGCTTTCGGTTGTGTGTAAGGCCGTAAGCTGTACCCGATCAAAGCGAAGGGAGTGACACGTATGGGCAGGCAGACATTTCGTTTGAATGCAGACGAGATCTTGCACGAACAGCAAACTCAGCGTTCGGGGCTGACAACGTCAGAAGCTGCAGCGCGGTTGGCTCAACATGGAAAAAACCAGCTTGATGACGTGAAGCAGAAAAGTACCTTGGCGGTTTTCCTTGACCAGTTCAAGGACCTTCTCGTTATTATCCTTATTGCCGCTGCGGCAATTTCTTTGTTTTCGGGGCACACAGAAAGCACTATTGTTATCTTTGCTGTCATTATTCTCAATGCAGTGCTCGGAACTGTTCAGACAATCAAGGCCGAAAACTCGCTTGCGAGCCTGAAGGCAATGAGTGCTCCCGCAGCTCGCGTGATGCGTGATGGTGATCGCGTTGAACTTCCTGCCTCTGAGGTTGTACCAGGGGATATCCTTGTGCTTGAAGCGGGCGACCTTGTTGCAGCTGACGGTAGAATCCTCGAGAACTTCTCGCTCAAAGTCAACGAAAGTGCGCTGACGGGCGAAAGCGAAAGTGTCGAAAAGTATGAGCGTCCCATTGACATGGACAACGTAGCACTCGGCGATCAAAAGAACATGGTGTTCTCAGGGTCGCTGGTAACGTATGGCCGCGCGCTTGTTGTGGTAACGTCAACAGGAATGCAGACCGAAATCGGCAAGATCGCTTCGCTCATGAACGAAACCAAGCAGCGCAAAACGCCGTTGCAGGTAAGTCTTGATCAATTCTCGATGAAACTTGCGATTGGCGTTATGGCTGTCTGCGTTATCGTGTTTTTGCTTTCGGTGTTTCGAAGCGGCATGGGGGTTGTTGATTCTCTCATGTTTGCGGTTGCGCTGGCGGTGGCGGCAATCCCTGAAGCACTCGGCTCAATTGTGACCATCGTGCTGGCAATCGGTACGCAGAAAATGGCGAAGCAACATGCCATCATCAAAGATCTCAAAGCAGTTGAGGCACTCGGTAGTGTGTCGGTGATCTGCTCGGATAAAACGGGAACGCTCACGCAGAACCGCATGAAGGTCCAAAAGATTTACCTTGATGGAAGCCTTATTGATTTTGACGATATTGATATAACGCGCGAACCGCAACGCCAACTGGTTGAAATCGGCTTGCTGGCAAGCGATGCAACCACCGATGCAGCAACAGGTGCTGAAATCGGCGATCCGACTGAAATTGCGCTTGTGCAAATTGGTGATAACCTCGGCATTGATGAGGGTGTTTATCGCACCGAACATCCCCGCTTGCGTGAGCTTGCGTTTGATTCTGACCGCAAGCTTATGAGTACGCTGCATGAACTGGGGGGAGCACCAACGCTGCTCACCAAGGGTGCTCTTGATGTTTTGCTTGATCGCAGCGATTCGGCGCTGACGTTGCAGGGTGTTCAACCTCTCACTGAAGACGAGAAACACGAGATCCTTGCCGTCAACGAACAACTTTCAAGCGATGGTCTGCGCGTTCTTGCGTTTGCGCGCCGCGAGCTTGAGTCGGTGCGCGATTTGACGTTGGAAGATGAGGCTCACTTTACGTTTATTGGACTCGCAGCCATGATGGACCCGCCGCGTCCCGAATCGATTGCTGCTGTGGCTGATGCCAAGAGTGCGGGCATCAAGACGGTTATGATCACGGGTGATCATAAAGTAACCGCTTCAGCGATTGCACGTCAGATTGGCATCATGGAAGAAGGAGACCGCGCGCTTGATGGCATCGAGCTCGACACCATGAGCGATGCGCAGCTTGACGAGGTGCTTCCGCACGTTTCTGTGTATGCACGCGTTTCGCCTGAGCATAAGATTCGCATTGTGGGTGCGTGGCAGCGGCGTGGAAATATCGTTTCGATGACCGGTGATGGTGTGAACGATGCGCCCGCTCTCAAGAAAGCTGATATTGGCGTTGCCATGGGTATCACGGGCACGGAGGTCAGCAAAGACGCGGCATCGATGATTCTCTCGGATGATAACTTCGCTACCATCGTCAAGGCAGTAGTAAATGGGCGCGGAGTGTACACCAACATCAAGAACACCGTGCACTTCCTGCTGTCAGGCAATATGGCAGGCATCATGTGCGTGTTGTTCGCTTCGATAGCGGCTCTGCCGGCGCCCTTTGCACCTGTCCACTTGCTGTTCATCAACTTGCTAACCGACAGCTTGCCCGCTATTTCAATTGGCATGGAGCCAACAAGTGATGATCTGCTTAAACAAAAACCTCGCGATCCCAAAAAGCCCATTCTTGATCGTGGTCTGCTGACCAAGATTGGTGTGGAAGGCCTGCTTATTGCCGTGCCAACCATGGCGGCATTTTTCATCGGCATGGCTGACGGGGGAGTGGCGCTTGGTATGACTATGGCGTTTGTGACCCTGTCGTTGGCGCGCTTGTTCCACGGGTTTAACTGCCGCGCTGATCAGTCCATCTTCAAGCTCGGTTTTCTCACGAATCGCTATACGCTTCTTGCCTTTGGAATTGGCGTACTGCTGTTGGCTGCAGTGCTGTTTGTGCCGTTCTTGCAGCCACTATTCCTCGTTGAGGATGTTACTATGGTGCAAGTAGGAATGATCGTGGCGCTTGCCTTTGCGCCAACGCTGATCATTCAGCTTTATAGAGGTGCGAAGGCGCTTTTGAACCGCTAGGAGATCGCTATGGCCGCTCAATCAAAGGTACTCGGTATTCTTGCAGCACTCGGCGCTGGTGCGGCCACGTTTGCAGGAGCTATGCTGCTCCTTGGCAACACGTGCGTAAAGTTTGCGCTTATACCTGGGTCTGATGGCAAGACAGGGCGCATGCGCGAACCTGATCGTATCGGTGGCGATTTGGCCAATGGAGCGGTTTCGGAAGCAATGTGCGATGTGGTGCTTGAGAATCGCGCTGCTTTGCAAGCGGATACGTCGGCGTGGCTAGCTTCAGTGGATGCTGAGCGCGTGACTATCATGTCTTCCGATGACCTCTATGACCTGGTGGGATATGTGTATCCCGCAACAATACCCAGTTCAAAATGGGCGGTGATCGTACATGGCTACACAGGCGATCATACTGAGATGGAACATTTTGGCGCTCAATACGCGGCCCAAGGCTATAACGTTTTCATTCCCGACTTGCGTGCGCAAGGGGAGAGCGGTGGGTCAATTATTGGTATGGGCTGGACTGACCGACTGGATTTGATCTGCTGGCTTGAGTATCTGGTTGATCGCTTCGGTGGCGATATCAGCATCGTAATGCATGGCCATTCGATGGGTGGCGCTGCGGTTTGTATGGCTTCGGGCGAACAGCTTCCGCCTCACGTAAAAGCTATCGTGTCCGATTGCGCATTCACGAGTGTTTGGGATATGTTCAGCAGTCAACTCAAGAACTACAACGTTGCGGCACCTTATCCGCTTTTAGAGGGAGCTCGCATAGCGCTCAAGGCTCGCAATTCTTACGACATTAAGCATGCGTCTGCCCTTGAACAGGTCAAAAAGAGCACAACGCCAACGCTGTTCTTGCATGGATCGGATGACGGATTTGTCCCATTGCGAATGGTGGATGAGCTGTTTGCCGCGTGTGCGGCCCCAGAAAAGCGAATGCTAGTTGTAGCAGGGGCAGGGCATGCTCTATCAGAGCAGACCGATCCCATCCTCTATTTCTCGACAGTATTCAATTTTCTTGAAAGCGTCCTGTCTGACTGAATAAAGGTTTATGTCTGGACAGATGGTCTGTTGTGGTCCTCACATTCTCAACTCAGTATTTGGCGACTTCTTCAAGGCTGGTTCCCTTGTTATACTCAAGTACGGCTTTAAGTAAAACAGCAGATGAATGCTTGTTGGGTTGAAGATTTATAGGATGGAACCAGATGATGGAACGGTTGCGCGGTATTCGAATAATTACGGACTGGACACTTCACGTGCTTGTTTCGGCGTGTTTACTTATTGCGCTTGTGCCTGGGATGGCATTTGCTGATACGGCCGTTAAGGTATCGACTGAAAAGCCAACACAAGTGAGTGAGGTAGTAACGCTCGGTAATACGATCGACACTAACGGTGCGAGCGCAGTTGATGCCGGTGTAGCCACTGCGCGGGGGACTGAGGTTGCGAAAAATGAAAATCTTCTGTCTAAAGCGGATGCTGAATCTCATCGTGTAACAGCGGATGTACCACTGAGCGCGCAGCCCTCGGTGTCGCAAACCTTATTGTTTGATGGCTTGACCTACCAGTTGGATCATGTAAAGCAGACAGCGACTCTTGTTGGTTGGCATGGGGAAGCTCCAAAAGGTGAACTTGCAATCCCTTCGCAAGTTAATGATGGATCAATTATTTACACAGTTGCCGCGGTTGGCTTATCTGATGATGAGATAGAAAACACGCAGAAACCGCTGGGGGGGGTCCATATTTTCTCTGCCCAGAACTTTGTTCTGTAAATCTTCCTTCAACTGTTGAGTATGTAGCTCAAGATTTCTTTTCGGGTTGCACGAGCTTGCAATCCATTTTAGTTTCCCCTCAAAACAAAATATACGCGTCATACAACGGCATGCTCTTTTTAAAAGACCTATCCGCACTCCTGTCCATTCCCGAGGGCATGGAGGGCACAGCTTATCTCCCTGATGTCATTGAGGCCGTCCCAGTTGGTGCATTCTCGCATAGTGCTCAACTTACCTCTGTGAACATCGGGGAGAGCTGTGCTATGTATTCGTCTGAGAACGGTATTTTATACAGCAAAGATAAGAAAATACTTATTGCATGTCCTGCGGGCTATAGCTCCTCTGTAGTGATTTCTGAAGCGACTGAGGCTATTGGGCCTGAGGCCTTTGTAGGTTGTGAAATAGAAACAATTGTTGTTCTCGGGAATGTGATCTCTGTTGATACTACTTCATTTGAAGATGATACGAAAAGTCATGCAACGGTAGCCCTGAGAAATCCAACGGATTATGATGCCCAGAAAGTAGTGTGGGAGAAAATTGGTTTTTCAAGCTTCATGCAACCTGCCAAACCTGGTGATCTATCGAAACCATCAATCGATGAATCTTCAGAATTGTCAGGATTCTCTTTTGAGCTTCTTCCTGACTATACCTTGTCGGTATCATGGCAAGGGATTGAAGTCCCCGCTTCGAGCCTTACAATTCCTTCCTCTGCTGAAATAGCGGGCGTTTCTTATCGTGTATCAACTATCGCAGATGGAGCGTTTGCTCAACAAACAACACTTACATCGGTTGCCATTCCGTCCTCTGTTGCCACAATTGAAAAAAACGCCTTTTTAGGGTGTGAAAATCTCTCG
>JAVWLC010000170.1:0-5834 GCA_036638175.1 Raoultibacter sp.
ACCATCACCATGAGCTTGCTGCTATCGTCATACAGCGAGAACATGTTGTTACCTAACAGCTTATCGTCCACGTCGAAGTTTTCATCGCAGATAACTGGCACGACATTGCGGCCTACATAATCAACGTCAGTATCAGCGCCGACAAGTAACGTTTTCCCGACCAGTTCTTCTTTGTCTGTCTCAAGAATCTGACAGGCGACCGCTGTTGGTTGCAGCAGATAGAACATGAAACCTACATTACCGTCCTTGAAGCAATTGACCAGACGACAATTAACGTTGTGCTTTTGCGCCAACTGGACAATGCGAGCGAACACGCTGCCTTGACCTTCGAGCACTTTAGCCATCTTACGATAGTTAAGCGTAGGCAGAACGTCACGGTCCTGTTCGTCTTCAAGAAGAATGCGGCCGTTATATTCAAAGAAGATGCGGTGCATGAAGTTGAACAGCTCGGTAGAGGTAGCACCGCCGAGTTTGATTTTATACTTCGAACAAACCAGTTGACCGTCCTGAACATGAGCGATCATCATTGCACGAACTAAACAGTATGACATTTTAATTCTCCCGAACGTCCTTGTTCTGTTGTTGATTACGATTTAAAGATGGCGAAGTCTCTTAGATAGTACCATGCAACTGCAAAACAGATCACGATACCGATTACAATGCCTAATCCCATTCCCAACCAGAACATATTTACCTCACTTGAAAATATCGCCTGGCTTCTTCTTACGCTTCTTAGCGTATGGAATCAGAACGTGTTCGATAAGCGCTTTCGATGCTGCCTCTGTCATAGCAGGCACACAGATACGACCAAGACGTTCCCATTGCTGTTCGAACTTACCTGTCAGTACATAGTCACTAGGCAGTCCAGAGATAACTTTGAGTTCGTCAATCGTTAGCTTACGGCGTTGACCTTTGTTGTCTTCGATGAAACCAGCAGATGAGAACCGCGCAGTCTCATACGCGATTGCATCGGCAGCGGTAATAGTCGGCATCGCACCGTTGATAGCAGGTAGATACTTGATGATATCTTTCTGCGTCGATTTGAAGCGCATGATATGCGGTAGAGCGTCTGCAAGGAATGCCATACTCGGACAAGGCACAACATCAGGCACAGCGGTCTTCGCTGTCTTATATCCCAACGCGTGTGCAACGTCTTTACGTACACCCATAAAGATGATACGCTCACGGGTCTGAGGCACACCAAGCCACGCAGCGTTCAACAACGGTGCACGAACGTAGTAACCGAGTTCGTCGAACGTATTCATGATCTCAATGAAGTAGCCTTTCGAAGCGCCCTTCACAAGACCACTAACGTTTTCCGCAGTGAACACTTTAGGCATCATGCCTTTAAGCATACGGCAATATTGATCGAACAGGTCATCAACCTGCTGATACTTGTTATCGCTGTACTTAACTTCTTTACCCCAGCCTTCTTCCTTCACGCCAGCAGTCGAGAACCCTTTACAGTTATGCACGACAACGCTATTCGCCACATACGTTTCATCGGTCTCAACCGAGAAGTTGTAGACGTTACAGGTTGTGTGGAACGCAAGATTCTCAATCACTTCCGTCCAGATGTGTGGGTCATCTTGTCCAAACTCATGGAAGAAGTGGTGCTCATCCTGTAACAGCACGTAGCCGACATGCTCTTTATGGCCTGTACGCTCTTTAGGTGTCAGCGCAGAACCGAAGTTGAGGTCACTGAAAATCATGCCATCAAACAACGGTCTGTTGAATGCAGAGCAGCACAGGTAATTCATCTCAACAAGGAAGCGACGACTGTCAGAGCTAATCAACTGGCTGGTACCCATAGCGCTAACGTAGTCACGACCGATGTAGCCCAAGATGAATTGCTGTTTAAGCTCGGGCGCTAAGTGGAAGATCATCGCAGGCAGACGGCGTGAGAACTTATTGCTGTCTTGGCTGATGAAAGTACGCAGGAACTGTACCAGATCAGAATCCATAACAACACGGAACGTTTTACGTTGTGCCGTTGATGTTTCGATGCGGTTGATGCTACTCAGTTTGAGCACATCGAATGCTTGCTCAATCAGCGCATTTTCCTGATTGGTGTGTGACTCAAAGTTAACGACGTTCACGCCGAGAATACTTTCGAGTGTGCCGCGAGAACACCAATGACCCACCATCCACCAGAACTCAGGCAACACAGACCAATGCCAAATCTGCGGATGCAGCATAGCGATTTGATCATGATACGATTGCGCACCCATATCAGGAGTCGTTCGTGGTGTGCCTAATAGGTCTTGCTCTTGCACGTCTTTTGCATCGCACCAGAACGGATCGGAGTAACTACCATCAGGCTGTTGTCTTCTGACGTAGAACGGATGCTCAGGCGTTGCAGTGTTTGAACCTAAGAGCGTTTCGATACGGTGCATAGTGCCTGTATAAGGACGCACCATAGTATCGTACACAGGATAGTATTTGCCTGTGCTGGTCATTGCCATATCGCCGACGTTCATATCAGAAATGAACTTCATGCCGTCAGCAGTATGGATTAGAGTGTCTTCGGTGAAGCACGGAGGACTACCGTCGAGTAAGTCCAGTTCATACTTGTTCAGACCGCAGAACTGTAGCAACTTCTTAGGGTCGAGGCGACGAATATCGTGCGGCAAAACTTTAGTCGTCGGATGGTTCGCTTCATACGATTCACGAGCCGCGTCAACGAACTCGTTGCTCAGGATGATGTTAATACCGGCCATCTTGTGACCGGTAGAAGAACCACCGCAACCCGCGAAGAAACTCATACCACGCCAAGGTTTTTCCTTAGCATTGATTTCTTTCATTGAAGGCGGCTTGATGATCATATTATCCCTCGAACTTAAATCCGCAACGTGGACACTTGCAGGTCAGCTTACCATCAAGTTCATCGGCATCGTACTCTTTGAATGCACCAGAACTGCCGTTCATTTGACCTGTAGTTTTACCGACACGCTTCTCGTCCTGCTGCACAGCTTGCACTTTCAGCTTCTGCTGGAGTCCACGAATCTCTAACGGGTCAAGGCCCAGCAGTTGAGGCTTCATGGTAGTCAGGTCGAGCTTTTCAACCAGATTGGCGAGCTTCTTGTTATCGAACTCACCGCCGTGGGCGTTCGCCGCAATGTTCGCAGCGTACTCAGCTTTCTTGTCGTTCCAGTTGACGACACGCAGCGGGATGCTGATTGTCTTACTGGTGCGAGGATGAGTCGCATGAATGTACCCCAGACCAACAGTGCCATAACGGTCGGTAGTAGGTTGCAGTTCAATGCGAGAGTCCCAGCTTTCGATAGACTTCAAACGCTGGTGGCCTGCAATCAACACGCCACTGGTCACGTTGTTGTTGAACACAATACCAGACAAGTCACCAAAGCTACCCAAAGAACCTTCGAGTGCTTTAAGGCGACTGTCTGTAATAAAACGCGGGTTATACTTTGCGCCTTTAAGCTGCTTGACTGACTTGAGTTTCTTCAAGTCGATAGCCATTGCGCTTTTCTTTTTCCCGTCCTTTGCTTTAGCAGTTTTTGCCATTGTTCATTCTCTTGTGGTTACTTGTTTTATGTCTTTACAGAATTAGTAGTTATACAGCACGGTCTTGGTATTCCACTCAGCTTGTACTTTGCCGAATTGAATCACCCGTCTCTCCAGCGTAATTACCATTTTCAGTCCAGACACAGAACATTTCTTAACAGCAATTGCACCGCCGCTGTCTTTCGCCCTAAACGTCAGCGTACCACGATCCATTTGATTGAGATCGTTATACGAGAACTCAAACGAACACTGGTCAGAACCAACGAGAACATCCTCATTGCGTACATGTCCAGTTACTCCAAAGAACCCGCTACGTGGAGCTTTCGGGTCAGGAGAGAGATAACGAAACGGCTGATAGTCTTTTGCTGGATCAAATTTCATGAGAAGTCTCCTGTTAGTGTCAAGTCAAATTACTGAACAGGAGACCTGCCAGTTAGATGAAACGCAGCACACCTAGAGTCATGTTGTTGGCAACGCTCACGGTATCGCGGTACTTATGATATGCTTCCGGGAAATACTCACGGTATTCAAAGTTGAGTACACGGCTATCGCCATCTTGACGCCACGAAAGCACAGGGAATTTGTTCAACATCGCCATGTGGTAGAACTCACGATCATCCACAAGAATCGGATGCGCTACGCCGGTAGGATAAACAAACGTGTACTGCGTCTTTGTGTTGTGCGGCCAGCGGTCGTTAGCAAACGAGAAGTAGCCACAGAGCATTTCGTTCTCTTGCGCAAACTTCATCACTTGCTTGTTGTGCTCGGTCACCCACCACGTCAGACCTTGCTCAGGGATATGGTTATTAGCAAAATGAATCTGCTGGTCAGCACCGTACTTAACGTACAAGTCACCGCCTACCATAAGATAGTTCTGGTATAACTCCCACGTATTGACCTGCATGTTTTTATACCACAGGCAGTTCTTACTACGCTTGATATCAGCAGGATCGATTTGAGGCAGTGCGTTAATCTGCGCCACGATGTTATCGATGAATGCGTCGTGGTCTTGCACCAGAGTAGGCAGAGCACCTTTAATGATGTGCGCACTTAGCAGTGTTTCAATTGACGGAGAATACTGGCCGACAATTTCAATGTACTCAGGATCGGATGTGCGTTCAACGGAGAAGTCTGGATTCCAATCGAGATGCGTAGGAATATCCAGATGCGTTACATCGTTCTCAACACGCACAGTCACGTTCGTGAAGACGCAATCGAACATACGCAGTTCTTCATGCAGACCTTCCGTGAGTTGGGCGTCAGCAACAGCCAGAGTACGGAAGGGCTTACCACCACAAGCAGTAAAGGAAAGTAAACGCATTAGCTAACTCCATTATCCGCCAGACGACGAATCTCAATCAGTTGTTCTTCTGCGGTCATATCTGAATCCAAGATAGAACGCAGGGCATTGTTTGGTACGGTACGCTTCTGGCTGAACGGCAAGTTCGTTAGGAATCGCATAGCCATAGCGCCAGTCTGCACCGCTTCTATCTGCATGTTAGCGATCAGACGCATATCGCCATTTTCTTCGAACGTTGCGCAGTCACGCAGCAACTCGCCAGCTTCTTCGACAACGATTGACGCAGCGTGAATACATTCTTCCGGCCACGTTGGATGATCAGTCTCGGCATCACGCAGTTCATTCATGATTAACTGCATCGCAGCTTGCTCACGTCCATGCTTCGACTTCTGGAAGATGGTTTCGTTGTACGCACAATGAGACTTCATCGCAGGCATAGACTCATTGCATTCTAAGCCATCAACAATTTGCAGGATAAAGCAGTTATGAGGCAGATGGTAGATACACCGTGCAGTCATTTCCAGAATTGGATCGCTACCGTCTTCTTTTGGGTCAGGCACGACAACGTGTACACGCTCAACACCACGACGTGGGATATTACCTTCATGTTCGCAATATCCAACGTACAGGAATGCGCTGATACGTTTAATCAGCAGAAAGTTATTCATTTGGTCACGCGTCCTTTTACTGCGGGCATCGGGCTATAGTCTACCAGCTCGAACCAGTTGATGTTTGCATTGTCCAGCAGTTCAGTCGCGGACAGGCCGAGAATATCATCAGTGATATCCAACGTAGGATAAGTCACAGGCATACCAGTAGTCTTCATCTGCTCACGCAACGTCATCCACTGCTCGCGTTGTTTCTTATACGCGTCAACGTGGTGAGTATACAGGTGCGTGTTGGTAGTGTTCAACGTGAACGAACCAACGTTGAGGCCTGCCCACTTGGCTACCATATGCAGCATCGCCGTATAACCCATGATGTTAAAAGGTCTGCCCAGCAGTGTGTC
>JAVWLC010000171.1:0-5824 GCA_036638175.1 Raoultibacter sp.
CGTGGGGCGAAGGGCGTCCTGGCTGGCATATCGAGTGCTCCGCCATGTCGCGCAAGTACTTGGGTCTTCCTTTTGACATTCATGGTGGCGGTGCTGACCTCGTGTTCCCGCACCATGAAAACGAACGCGCGCAGAGTGAAGCTGCATGTGGGTGCCGTTTTGCAAATTACTGGATTCATGGCGGCATGCTCCAAATCAACTCCGAGAAGATGAGCAAGTCGCTCGGCAACTTTATGCTTTTGCGTGATGTGCTTAAGACGACGCGACCTGCGGTATTGCGCATGCTTATGCTGCAAACACATTATCGCAGCCCCCTCGATTTCTCCGACGAGCGCCTGGCTGAGGCCGAAGCGGCGCTTTCGCGCATTGAGAACACGGTCAAGAATATCGAGTGGTTGGTTGAAAATGCTGAAGATATTCCGTCTCCGCTTGACACGCGTGTAGTCATGGCGCAAGCGAAGGAGCTTCGCAATAACTTTGTGTTCGCGATGGACGACGACTTTAATACCGCTGGTGCTTTGGGTGAGATCTTCAGTTATGTGAACGAACTTAACGCGCAGCTGGGCGATAAGACCGTGTCAATTTCCGATGTGCCAGCGCTTAACCAGGCGAACGCTGTCATCGTTGAGCTTATGAGCGTTTTTGGCATTATGCTCCATGAGGATGAAGGCGACAAGGATTATCCCGTTGAGGTTATTGCGCTTGCGAAAGAGCTTGCAGGCTATCCTGGAGCAAGTCCTGCTCAGGCAGTTGATGTGCTGCTGGGTTGCCGTGCTGACGCTCGCAAGAACAAGAATTGGGAGCTTGCCGATAAGGTGCGCGATGGCCTGTCCGACCTCGGGTTCACGATCGAAGACACGCCGCAAGGCGCTCGCGTTTCGCTCGCATAGGGTGCCGATCGTGTCTGAATACACCCCCAACCAAAAGGCGGATTCTGGTTTGTTGGGTTTCAACCAAAAGGCGGAATACGGTTTGTCGGATTCCCAACAAAAGGCAGATGCTGGTTTGTTGGCCGCTAACGCGCAGATTCCCGAATCTGGCGCGTCCTTGTGCGCGCAAAAGCCGGAGTTGCTTGCGCCTGCAGGAGGAATCGACCAGTTAGAATATGCGTTGCATTTTGGAGCCGATGCGGTCTACCTTGCATGCGATCGCTTTGGATTGCGTCAGCGGGCTGCCAATTTCTCGCTGGATGAAGTCAAGCAGGCGGTTGAGCTTGCTCATGCGGCAGATGCTCGCGTTTACGTAACGCTCAACGCGTCGATGGACGGATCGGACATTGCTGCATTGCCGCCGTATCTCGAGGCGCTTGCGGCTGCTGGGGTTGACGCGTTTATCATGAGCGATCTGGGGGCTGTGCGCCTTGCGCGCCGCCATGCGCCACTCGTTCCCATCCATATCAGCACACAAGCTTCGTGCATGAATGCACAGGCCGCTTTACAGTGGCATGAACTTGGCGCAAAACGCATTGTTTGCGCGCGCGAAATGAGCATTGCCGACATTGCTGCAATGCGCAAAGAGCTGCCTGAGGATCTTGAGCTCGAAGCCTTCGTTCATGGCGCAATGTGCATGGCGGTTTCGGGAAGATGCCTCATCAGCGATTACCTAAATGGTCGCTCGGCCAACAAGGGACATTGCACGCAACCGTGCCGTTGGGGTTATTCGCTTGTCGAAGAAACCCGCCCTGACGAGCGCTTTCCTATTGAAGAATCTGACGGGTTGAGTCTGATCATGAGCTCGAAAGATCTCAACATGCTTCACCATCTCGATGATCTTGCGGCTGCGGGCATCAATTCGATCAAGATCGAAGGCCGCGTCAAGAAGGCCTACTACGTGGCAACTGTGGTGAACGCGTATCGCCAGGTGCTTGATGGCGCTGATCCTACTTCGTTCGATCGCGATCTTGATGCCGTCAGCCATCGTCCCTATTCAACAGGGTTTTTCTATGGACCCGCCGAGCAAGCGCCCCAAGGTCCCGAATATGCCCAAACACATTCGCTTGCAGCCACTGTGCAGGAATGTGTTCCGCGTGCTGACGGATTCGATGTGACGATAGATCTGCGGAATCGCTTCTTCGAAGGCGATGAGCTCGAAGTGCTCTCACCAGGGGAGCCCGTGCGAACGCTTCCTGCGCGCAACCTTCGTCGCATCCCGCGGTATGCAGATGGAAGGGCAGGGGAGCCGGTTGAGGTCGATGTTGCCGATCGTGCGACCGAGCGCTACCTCATGACATCGCCGTTTCCACTTGAGTACCGCGACATCCTCCGCGTTCGCCTTGCCGAAGCCGACGCATCCCGCGGTCGCTCCTTCCCAACCACCTAAACCGAACGAAGCCGCCCACCCCTCCCGCACCCACTTCAGCACCCACTTCACATTTTGGAATTTGTTGCCATTGAACAGCGCATAAGCGCCGGCGTTGCTCTATGCGCTGGCATCATGCGTCTCTTTCGCGTATTTCGCGCACTCCGCCCACAGCTCGATATTCGTGTCTACGCACCATGTTTCACGTGAAACATTTGTTCGCTTTTTGGGATCGACTCTCTATCAAGATCACGGGTTTGCAGCGGGTTGAAGTCTTGCTTCTCACATCAAATTACAGAATTTGTTGGGGGAGGGGGGAGTTGACGTTTCGCAAATCACATTTTGGATTTTGGTGTGAGTGAGGGGTTGACATTGAGTGGGCGTAAGATAATATGCATATATGAGCAATCATTCATATAAGGAGGACGTTAGATGGCGAAGGATGGGAAGAGAGAGGGTCGGGCGGGTTGTGGCTGCGGTGAGCATCTGGGCGATGATCTCGAACGGATCAACAACGCGCTTTCCGCAATACCTGGCGACGAGCTGATCTTTTCGGCAACGGAGATATTTTCGGCGCTCGCAGATTCGACGCGTTTTCGCATTCTGTCGGCGCTGTCGGTGGGCGAGCTGTGCGTGAGTGATTTACTGTGCGCCACCGATGTTACGCAATCTGCGGTAAGCCATCAGTTGCGCTTTCT
Source organism: Raoultibacter sp. (assembly GCA_036638175.1). Classification (GTDB taxonomy): domain Bacteria; phylum Actinomycetota; class Coriobacteriia; order Coriobacteriales; family Eggerthellaceae; genus Raoultibacter. Next base: position 2,997 of record JAVWLC010000171.1, read on the forward strand.
CCGTGACAAGAAGCTCGTTCGCGTTCGGCGCGATGGGCAGCGGGCACTCTACTCGCTTGCTGATAACCATGTGAAATTATTGATCGATGTCGCGCTTGAACACGCGGCTGAATAGGAGGAATGTAATGAAATGCGCTTGCGGTTGTTCCGAACACAACCATGCCAACCCAAACTCGCATAAGCACACAGGCGAACACTTCCATGAGAGTGCTTCGGCGACAGCTTCTTCATGCGGTTGTACGCCCGCCTTCGCAGGAGCTGGTGCTGGAGCCAGCACTGAGTCTGGGGGCGGCATCGATGGTGACCCGGGTGAAGATGACCCTGACGGGCGTTTTCTCGGTGCTTCGACTCAGGTAAGTGTCCCAAACATTGGGCACACCCACGACGCGCACGGCTCATGTGCTTGTTCGCACGACCATGACCATAGCCACGATCACAATCACGGAGATGATGACGGCTGCGGCTGCGGGCACGATCATTCCTCTGAAATCAAAGGGTACGAAAAATTCTGCTTGATCGCCGCGGGTATCCTTGTGGCTATTGCGCTGATTGGTGAACATGTGCTGGGCAGCGAGCTCGTGATGCTCGTTGCATCATTTGCCGCAATCATCGCTGGTCTCGTCATTATTCTTCCCGAGACGTTCGAATCTATCAAGGCTCGTTCGATCGACATCAACGTTTTGCTGATCGTTGCCGTTATCGGAGCCATCTACGTGCGGGCTTATGAGGAGGCCGCAGCGGTTCTCTTTCTCTTCTCTCTTGGCGAATACCTCGAAGGTCGTGCGATGCGCAAGAGTAACGATGCCATCAAGGATCTTGCCAAGCTCGCTCCTGATACTGCCCTTGTCATTCGCGGTGGGCAAACGATCGAAGTTGCCACCGATCAAGTTGTTCTTGATGAAACGGTTGTGGTCAAACCTGGTATGAGCGTGCCGCTTGACGGCATAATCACCAAAGGCGCTTCTTCGTTTAACGATGCCGCGATTACGGGCGAAAGCGTTCCTGTGCGCAAGACGGTCGGCGACAAAGTGTTTGCTGCAAGCCTCGCGGTCGATGGTTCCTGCGAATTTAAGACCACGTCAACGGTAGCCAACTCGACGCTCGCAAAAATCTCTTCGATGGTGGCTGATGCGCAGAAAGAAAAATCATCACGCGAAACCTTCGTGCAGAAATTCGCGAAGATATACACGCCGATTGTCATCGTCTTGGCGCTGCTCATTGCGGTTGTTCCTCCAGCGCTTGGTGCGCTGGGAATCGTCCAGTTAGGGGATCTCGATACGTGGATCTATCGTGCCTGTGAGTTGCTGGTCATTTCGTGCCCCTGCGCGTTTGTGATTTCGACCCCTGTTACGGTTGTTTCAGCGCTTACGCGGGCGGCAAAGCTTGGCGTGCTCGTGAAGGGCGGAGCGTATTTCGAAGAAGGCGCCAAGATTCAAGCGGTTGCTTTCGATAAGACTGGTACGCTTACTGAAGGGAAGCCAGCGGTATCACATATCGTTCTGACTCAGGGCGAAGGCCCAGCTGCGGTCGTGAGTGCGCCTGCGACAAAGAACGCAGGCAACCTTGAACCGAATACCGCAGACTCGATTATCCCCATAGCAGCAGCGCTCGAGGAGCATTCGACGCATCCTCTTGCTTCGGCGGTTGTAGCGCACGCCAAGCTCAACGGTTTTGAAGCCGCGATGCAAGCGGAAGACGTTGTTGAAACAGCAGGCAAGGGCGTTGCGGGCACCATTGCAGGTGTGCGTTACGCCATCGGTTCAAAAGACTACATCGTTGGTGAAACGGGTCTGGTGGCAGCAACGGCAGAACTTGAAGCTGCGACAGAGAGCCTCGTTGGCACAACGCTCTACACGGCTGTCATTGGCGAAAACCCCGAACTTGTTGGTGTATTCATTGTTGCGGATGCAATGCGCGTAGATACACCAGCAACCATAGCGGCACTCCATGCGACGTCTCCTCGCAAGCGCACGGTTATGCTCACTGGCGATAACGAACGCGTTGCTGCATCGATTGCTGCACAAGCAGGTGTCGATGAGGTACATGCCGCACTGTTGCCTCAGGATAAAACAACGGAGATCAAGCGGCTCGAAAAAACGTATGGTCCTGTTGCTTTCGCGGGAGACGGAATCAACGATGCCCCTTCTATTGCAACAGCAAACGTTGGTATTGCTATGGGCGGCGCTGGGTCCGACGCGGCGTTGTCGACCGCCGATGTGGTCCTGATGGCTGACGATCTTTCTGCTCTACCAAAGTTTTTCGCGCTCTCAACGAAGACGGTTGCGATCATACGGCAGAATGTTGTGCTCGCAATTGGACTTAAGGTTCTTGTTGCCATCTTGGTTGTGATGGGCGTTGCTTCCATGTGGCTTGCGGTGCTTGCTGATACAGGCGTTTCGCTGCTGGTTATTCTCAATGGCATGAGACTTCTGCGCACGCGCCTTTAGGCATACGAACTGCGAAATTGCCCCTCGCTTCAATGCGAAGGCGAGGCGCGTTTACAAACTTACATCTTGTATTCCCGATGCCTGGTGCGACCATTCGCGCCAGGCATCACTTATCTTCTTGCAAACTTTGCTACTCTGCAATACAATATAGCAGTAATAAGTGATACTGCATACCTGTTATACATAGTAGAAGGTGGTGATTACCCTGGAAAACTTGACGGAAATGCTCAAGGGTGTGCTTGAGGGGTGCGTCCTTGAAATTATCAGCCGCAAGGAAACGTACGGTTACGAAATCACGCGGCAGCTGAATGACCTCGGCTTTACGGATGTTGTAGAGGGAACGGTTTATACGATTCTGATCCGACTCGAAAAAAACAAGCT
>JAVWLC010000172.1:0-935 GCA_036638175.1 Raoultibacter sp.
GCCCGTACGTTCGAACAGAGAGGTTTTACGACCATGGCAATCGAAGCATATTGCGTAAAGTGCAAGGCTAAGAAGGAAATGAAAGATCCCGTCGAGAGCTTGACCAAGAATGGTAAGCCGATCACCAAGGGCAAGTGCCCTGATTGTGGCACCACCATTTGCCGTATCGGCGCTGCCAAGTAGCACCTTTTACGCAAGCTCTGTTCGATCATATACGAAGAACAAAGCAATAAAAAAACGACCTGCGGGTCGTTTTTTTATTGCCATAAGATGGACAACTCGTGTGGACGATTTGCTCTCAACTTGGTCAAGCGTATACTGAAGATAGTTAGTTAATCAAAGTAATTTTCACATTCGCGAATGTGAATGGAGTGGAGCAGACGTGGGAATAGTGCTGACGGGTATTGGTAAAACCCTTCCGAAATTTGAAGTTGCAAACTCTATTCTTGAGACTATGGTCGATACCGACAACGAGTGGATAGTTTCGCGAACTGGAATTGAGTCCCGCCATATTGCTACCGATGAAAGCGGTGTCGATCTTGCTTGTTCGGCTTCGCGTGGGGCGATGGGATGGACCGAGGAAGGCTGGTGCCCGCAAAAGGTGACCCCCGATTCGATTGATTTGGTTATTGTGGCGACAATCACGCCCGATGCCTTAGTTCCATCGATGGCCGCGCTTATCAAAAAAGAACTCGGATTGGAAAATGCGGTTGCTTTCGACATCAATGCAGCCTGTACAGGATTCATTTACGGATTGCTTGTAGCTCAGAGCGTGATTCATACGTCAATCGACCTACCGCAAAATAACCGCATGCGTCGCGCGCTCGTTATTGGGGTTGAGCGCATGAGTCGGATTACTGATTGGACCGATCGCGGAACCTGTATTTTGTTTGGTGATGGTGCGGGTGCAGCTATCATCGAACACAATCCTGATT
>JAVWLC010000172.1:970-5802 GCA_036638175.1 Raoultibacter sp.
ACTATCCTGCGGAATGTCCTTTGATGCAATTCCGTTTGCTGACGATAGTGCCGCCGCGCCACAACACATTCTCATGCAAGGTCAGCAAGTGTTTAAATTTGCTGCGAATGCAGTGGCTGATTCTTTGACGCAGGTGCTTGAGCAAACGGGCATCGTGCTGGATGACATTAAACGCATTGTTCCTCATCAGGCAAATGAACGTATCATTAAGTATGCCGCTCAGAAACTTGGCTTGCCCATGGACCGCTTCCAGATTTCGATGCACGATACGGGTAATGTATCCGCTGCGAGTATTCCTATGGCACTGTGCGATCAATTCCTCGAGGGCGATCTCGAACCTGGCGACAAAATTGCACTCGTTGGATTTGGTGGAGGACTAACCGCAGGCGCGGCAATTATCGAAATCAGCTAGCTGCGTTTGCTTGCGCAAGCCAAAGCAGGTTGTGAAGCATAGCGGCTTAGATGGTGCTTTCTGTCTCACTTCGCGTACAAGAATTACGAACGGATGTTTCACGTGAAACATTGCGTCGCATTGTGGATATCAGTAGACTGCTTAAGAATTTGCTGGAGCGAGGCTAGCGAGCGATCCCGCGATCAAATGATTGCAGTTGCCGGTACTTGGCGCTTGTCTTTTCGAGCTCTTGGGGCGATCCGCTGAGCGCAAGCTTCCCTTCTTCGATGAAAATAATGCGATCCATCATTGCTGCTCCCTGGAGATGATGCGTGATCATTATCAGCGTTTTACCATGAGTGACAGAAAAGAGTGTTTCAAGGAGTGCCCGTTCGGTGATGGGATCAAGTCCGACGGTTGGCTCATCGAGGATAACGATGGGTACATCCTGCAATAGAACCCGGGCAAGGGCAATACGATGGCGTTCACCGCCAGAAAATCGCATACCTGCTTCATCAACTAACGTGTCAAGGCCTTCGGGCAATCGCTCTACCATACTCTTGAGACCGACATGCTCGATTGCATTCCAAATTTCTTCGTCGGTAGCATGTGGATTGCCAAGGTTGAGGTTATCGCGCAACGATGTATTAAACAGGTAAGTTTGCTGCTGGATAACGCCAATGTACTGGGTGATTCCGTCACAGAGTTGTTCAGCGGTAATGCCATTGAAGGTGATGCTTCCCTTGGATGGCAAAAGATCTCCACGGAGAAGCGCGGCAAGCGTGCTTTTTCCCGAACCACTACGGCCAAGAATCGCAATTTTCTCGCCTTGTGTGATGGTGAGATTCAGGTTGTCGAGCACGGGGCGTACTGTTTTAGGATAGGTGAAGCTCATCTGATCGACGGCAACGGTGAGAGGTGCTTCGATGGGCGCTCCTTCAGTGCTCGGTGCTTCTTCGTCAGGAAGTTCGTTGAGTCGACGCACCGAATCGCGGTAGGTGGTAGCTTCAGTGGCGGCTGCCGAAAGTGGGGTGAACGCGTCAATAAGAGGGAAAAATCCGAGCACGAACGCTGCAATCCAGTTACTAGCATTGCCGGGTGTGCCACCAAAATATCCCGATGCCCAAACAAGAACCAGAGCAGCAGCAAGTGCGAAGAGAATCATGACGAGCAGATCGCGTTTGCGAGCAAAGCGGTTCAACGCAGCATCGGTCTGGCGAATGGCGCTTTCCGCAGCTTTATGATGAGAGAGGTATTCGCTTCCACGATGTGCAAAAATCCAATCCGAAACACCGAGAACGTTGTCAGTAAGTTCACCGTAGAGTGCGTGTTTCATGGCTTTCCGCTTCTCAATTCGAGCGCGATTCAAAAGGGCAGATACCAGCGGCACGAAAAAGACAACAACTCCTAGCACGAGCATCATCGCGAGTGCAAACCAAAGGCTGAAAAACCCGAGGCCAACGATAAGTACGAAGTACAGCAGATAAGCAACAATAGTTGGAAATACGGTGCGGAGATACAAATTCTGGATGTGTCCGATGTCTTCTGAAAGCAACCCGAGGATATCGCCCGTGCGATGGTTGCGGCGGAAGAAAATAGCATCCTTTTCGAGAACAGTGTAGAGCTTTAGACGCAATCCCGATGTCATGCGAAGGACCCAATCGTGGCTGGTGAGGCGCTCGCAATATTGAAGGAGCGGTTTGCCAATACCAAAAACGCGCACGAAGATAACCGGGAGGTGGATCATGAGGATGTTGCCGGGCATTTCGGCTGCGCGACTGATCAGATACCCCGATGTGAACATGAGGCCTGCAGCAAAAATAAAGGTGAGCAGTCCGAGGAAAAGCGCAAGTGCAAGTGCTCGCTTGTACTGTTTGAAGAAGGGTTTCACCCAGCGGTCATTCTTCATGACGGAATTGTGCTTGTGGGTTGAGGCTGGCTTATCCACGATAGTCACCCCACTGACTGCGTGAGGCAAGAGCGGCGAAAGGTCCTTCGTTCGCCATCAGATTCGACAGCGTATCATTTTCGACAAGGTGACCGTGATCCATGACGACGATTGAATCCATGTTGTGCATCCAGTGCAGCCGATGGGTAGCGAAAAACACCAGGCGCCCTTCCATGAGGGGCAGCATGCGCTCTTTGAGTTCCATTTCGGTTTCGATATCGAGATGTGCCGTAGGCTCATCAAAAAGGAGAATCCGACGCGAGCGATCGAGAAAAGCGCGGGCGAGAGCGATTCGCTGCGCTTGTCCGCCGCTCAACGGTCGAGCACCTTCGCCAATTGGCGTTGCAAGGCCATCGGGTAATTCAGCAATAAGCTCATCGAGACCAACAATGCGCGTGGCTTCAGCAACTTCCGCTTCTGTCGCATTCGGGAGATAAAAGGTGATGTTTTCACGCAAGGTAGCATGGAATATGTAAGGGTCCTGCGGAATGTAGATGACCTGCTTTTGCCAATCTGCCTGACGAAAATCAGCAAGAGGGGTGCCTTCAACGAGAATTGACCCTTCGTCTGGCAGGCGAAAGCCTCCAAGCATATTGATGAGAGTGCTTTTTCCTGCACCACTCATGCCGACAATTCCGATTTTTTGGAAGCCGTGCGCGTCAAGCGTGACGTTGCGAAGCACACGGCTTCCCGAAAGCGAACAGCCGATACCGCAAAGGTTCAGCGTAGAGCCATCAGACCACTGCGCAAGATCGTGTTCTTCGATGGGCTCTTCTGGCGTAGCGATGAGCGCGCGAACCTGCGCGAGTGCGTTTTTTCCATCAAGTGAAGCATGATAATCGGAAGCAAATTCGCGGATGGGTTTGAAATATTCAGGCGCAATAACCAGAATTGCCATCGCGGGAAACAGCAAAAGCGAGCCGTCGAGTAGTCGCATGCCCAGCATAAAAGCAACGGCAGCAATTGAAAGGGTCGAGAACAGATCGAGTACCACGCTCGAAAGATTCGCCACGGCAAGAGTCTTCATGGTTGCTTCGCGGAATCGCTCGCTAACGTGGTAAATGCTTTCGCCGCGCTGTTTGCTAACTCCAAACAGCTTCAACGTGTCGATGCCGCGCAGCGTGTCGATGAAGTGATTCGACATAATTTGGAAGGTGCGGTGCTGCTTAGCTGCTTTTGCTTTTGCGGTGAGTCCTAGGATTTTCATATAGAGAATGATGAAGGGAAACGCAATCAGCATAATGAGGCCTGAAACCCAATCAAGGGAGAACACAACGACGACAAGAAGCATGGGAATAACAACTATGCTGGTGATTTTTGGCAAAATGAGGCGAAAATACGTTTCAACTTGATCGATGCCTTCGAGAACGGCGGCAGTGACTGAGCCTGTTCCATTGTCCTGTACAAGCTGCGCTTTTGTGGTAAAGATTTTCTCAAGCAAGCTTTGGCGCAATGTGTCTGCCTGCTCAAAGGCGTAGTGATCGAGCACAGAATCTTGTAGATACAAAATTCCTTGCTTGCCGACGAAACAGATAAAAAAGAGAGAAATAAGGAATAGCTGGTTAGCGAGCTGTTCGCCATACCAAAGATTTGTGATGGCGCTGGCGAGCGACCAAGCTTGACCGATAATGGCAACCGCGCGAAGAAAAACAAACCCTGCGAGCAGCAGAAGCACTCGTTTGATTCCTGGTAATGAAAAGATTGCCTTATCTATCATGCGTGTGTGATCCTTGCGTTCCCCGAAGCGACCCCGCAGCTGTCTGCCGTGCTGATCATAGTGCATTTTGAGCTACTCAACGCGAATCGGTTTCGCTGGATGGGTATACCAAAATACCGATTCTGGTGTGTGATGAAATGATACTACAATGATAGCATTTTGTGTCCCGTATAGTATCGCATTTAAAGATTTTGGCTGTCTTAAAGCATTTTCTCAAAAACGATGCGCGTTTTTTCACGCTCAAGATAATCTTTAATGCGAATGGTTCCACAAGCAGTATACCCATGCTTCAGAAAGAGGTTCTTCATGGGTTCGTTTGTTGGGTAAATGTCACCGCACACGCTGGTTTTGCCTGCCTCCCGTGCAAGGTGATCCGCTTCGCCGAGAATATACATTCCGACACCGCGCCTGCGTGCTTCAGGAATAACGGTGATCCAATGCAAGGTAGCGTAGGTGATTTCGCCTTCAACACTTTCGCCGAGCCATGTTCCATTGAGTGGTAATTTATAGTGAGGATCGCCATCCATTACTACGGCAAATACTCCGATGATTTCTGAACCAGAGACAACAACGTAGCATGTGCCTCGTTTAATCGAACGCATAATGCGACGTGAAGACGGATATCTCTTACGACGTCCTTCGATGCCGAGGTCTTTGATGGTGCGATGCCCTGTTTCGAGGATTTCCTTTATGCGAGGAAAGTCATCATGGTGCGCTTTTCGTGTTTGGTAATATCCGAGAGTTGAAGCACGTCCTTCGAATAAAGGTAGATCATC
>JAVWLC010000173.1:0-4233 GCA_036638175.1 Raoultibacter sp.
TTGCCTACAGACGAGGTGGAGTACAAGCGCTGTCCCCTAAACCTCAAGGCAGACCCCGTGGACAATGGATTCCTAAGTCAATGGCAACACCCGATGAGCTGGTTGCACGAGCTGAGGTAGAGCGGTTGATGCGTAAGTTGAACGGGTGACTTCACGCTTGCATCAGAAAGGTGCCATAATCCGTGATTCGAAAAACGCGAAACTCGCATTTCGCTGCATCGATTTTTCGTTAGTGAATGAATTGAGGACTCTAAAACCACTTTGCTTTTGCAAAACCCCAGCTCGACTTCTCTTTAGTCCGCCCAAATCGTTCACAAGCGAAAAAATTATGCAACGAAGACCCGAAATTTCGATTTTCGGAAACATAACCCAGTTGGAAGTCGTAAAGCAAACAACAAATCACTTGCCCGACCTCCTGGCCAATCATCAACCCGCAAGGCGCCTGTTCATTCTCAAGAGAGTCGTCGTCGGACGTACTCGACGCGGAACAACATGTCAGGTTGGCGGGGCAGCAAAGGAGGCCTTAATAGTAAGCTCCACGAGGACGCACATCAGGCAATTACCTGCTTCGCGGCAAAAGATTACCGCACGGTCTCTGTCGTGGAAAAATGCTTCAAAACAAGTAACGGACGATCACAAATTTTGCGCCATGAAAATGCTTGCGTCAAAACACAAGGGAATGTATACTATTTGATCGTGTCTTTATACAGGTACAAAGCAATGGTTTATATTGAGGATATAGAAGGAAACAAACATGGACATCATTCGCGCCATCGAACAGCAGCAGATCAAACAGGACGTCCCTGAGTTTAACGTGGGCGATAACGTGAAGGTCCACTATCGCATTACCGAAGGTAACCGCGAGCGTATTCAGGTCTTCCAGGGCGACGTTATCCGTCGTCATGGTGCTTCAAACCGCGAGACGTTTACCGTACGCAAGATTAGCTTCTCTATCGGTGTTGAGCGTACCTTCCCGGTACATTCTCCTAAGATCGAGAAGGTTGAAGTTGTCCGTAAGGGCGATGTCAGCCGTGCTAAGCTCTACTACCTCCGCAACAAGATCGGCAAAGCTGCCAAGATCAAGGAAAAGGCTTACAGGTAGGTCTAACCTCAGAGTGATCACAAAGACCCCGCAAGGGGTCTTTTTTTACGGTTGGTCGGGCGTTTCTTCTTGGATTGGATATACTGGGTACTGCAATGCAAACCGTAGCAGACATAAAACAGCGGCTTGATGCCGCAGATGCCGAAGAGCTCGCTGTGCTTGAGCGCTCATTGGTCGCAGATACTCGCAAGGGTGTGCGATCAGCGCTTGAGGTGGCAAAGCGTCGCCTTGAGGCGATAGCTACGGAATCCGCGCGTCTTGCTGGTATGTATAGTTTTCAAGCTGAACTTGCCTCTGGCGCTCTTTTGGTGGGACTCGATGAGGTTGGTCGGGGACCAGTTGCGGGTCCTTTGACGGTTGGTGCTGTTGTTCTGCCTGAAAACCCGCAGATCGAAGGACTCAACGATTCAAAGCAAGTGAGTCCCCAGCATCGCGAGGAAATGGCCGAGCAAATCAAAGAGCTTGCGCTTGCGTGGACGGTTCAACACGTTGAGCCGGAAGCACTTGATGCAGCGGGTATGACAGCTTCGCTTCGTTATGCATTCATAAAGGCTATCAAAGCAATCGAAGATCAGGGAGTTAAGCCTGAGGTTATTCTTCTTGATGGCAATCCTATGCGCTTAGACCCCCGTGAGATTAGCGTCGTAAAAGGCGATGGGCGCTGTGCCTCTATCGCAGCAGCGTCAATTGTTGCGAAAGTTACGCGTGATGCGCTTATGTGTGAATACGCGAAGCAGTATCCAGTGTATGGCTTTGAGTCGTGTAAGGGGTATGCGAGCAAAGAGCATATCGAAGCGATCAAACAGTACGGGCTTTCGCCCATCCATCGGGTCTCATTCTGTACGGCTTTCACGCAGGAGAGCTTGTTTTAGGGAACGTGCGCTTGGCGTAATCGTTTTCCCCATTTTCCTTTTGAGTAGTTTTCCACCAGCTTCTTGCCCTGGCAGCACAAAAACCCATACAAAACTTGTCTATAAATGCCTGATCAGCGAGGCGTTCTTCTGGTTGCATACTTTGAATGCTTGTTTGGTAATCGTAGTGGTTAGGTTTCGCGGGCTTGGTGCCAATTTTAGATGGAAGCTCAACCGTTTTGGTCGTAAGGACGTGCGGAGTTCACCGTATAAGATGCGTAAGGTTTATAGAAGACCAGGATCTCCAAAGTGAAAGGTTGGGGCGCTACTATGTCGCCAACCGAAAGGAGAAAGAATGGTCACTGAAGCTGTTGCGGTTATTGAGCCCGCAGAAAAAGAAGCGATTGAGCAAGAGATTGTGCCAGCACCGAAGAAGCGTCGGAGGGCATCGGCGAAGCCGAAACCTCAGGTCAACGAGGAGGCTGCAAGTAAGCCTGAGGTGGAAGAGCAGGAGAAAAGCACGTCTCACAATAAGGAGCTTGGTAGTCGGGGTGAAGAGGCGGCGGTCCGATTCCTTGAGCGGAGAGGTTTTGAAATCCTCGAGAGAAACTGGACGTGTCCTGCTGGGGAGGCTGACATTATTGCGCAAGATGGGTGCACGCTTGTTTTTGTTGAGGTCAAGACTCGCTCAAATACGGATAAGGGTTTGCCTGAGGAAGCGGTTAACAAGGATAAGCGAACCCGCTATGAGCATATTGCAACATCGTTTTTGAGAACGTATGACACCGTGGATATTTCTGTGAGGTTTGATGTTGTGTCAATCCTTGCTATTGCGCCTGATCGTGCGTTTCTTCGTCATCATGTCAATGCTTTTTCAGTTGGTGAGTAGCGGCTGGAAGGCGGTGCGGCATGCAGGCACAATATTGTGTTTGGGGAGCAACCATCAAGGGTGTTGAGGCAATTCCCGTAGCGGTTGAAGTGTTGGTTGGAAGTGGCTTGCCTTCGTTTTCAATTGTAGGCATGCCTGATGCAGCTATACAGGAAGCGCGGGAGCGAGTGCGTGCTGCCATTAGGGCCTGTGGCTTTACGATGCCCAATGAAAAAGTGGTGGTTAATCTTGCTCCGGGCTCGCTTAAGAAATCGGGATCGGGGTTCGATCTGCCTATAGCGTTGGGGATTCTTGCGGCAACAGGGCAGATCCCTCGGCAATGTGTTGAGGGGAAACTGTGCGTGGGCGAACTCTCTCTTGAAGGTCAAGTGAGGCCTGTAAAAGGGATGCTTGCTTTTGAGCTGTGTGCGCAGGAGTGTGGGCTCGATATGGTGAGCGCTCAGCCCGATGATGGTCTGGTGCGCATTGATGGTCTTGTCTGTGTTACGGCAAGATCGCTCGCTGATTTTATGACGGGGATTTTTGCTGAAGGTACGTTGCGACCTTGGACCCAGACGGATCATGAACTTGATTTTGCCGACATAAGTGGACACGAGACGGCAAAACGGGCGCTGCAAATTGCTGCAGCAGGAAAGCATGGCGTGCTCATGATGGGTCCGCCAGGTTCAGGAAAAACCATGCTTGCCTCGCGCCTGCCAACTATTTTGCCTCCGCTTTCGGAAAAGGAGCGCATTGAGGCAGCTCTTGTTCACTCGGTTGCAGGCGAAGACATCGCACCCATTCTTGCTGGCGTCAGACCATTTCGAAGCCCTCATCACTCAACGAGCATGGCGGGTTTAGTTGGGGGAGGAACACCGTTGAGACCGGGCGAGATATCACTAGCGACAGGAGGAGTCTTGCTGCTTGATGAGCTTTCCGAGTTCAAACCGTCGGTTTTGCAGGCCATTCGCCAGCCGCTTGAATCGGGCAGGATAACGGTTACGCGCGCTGATGGAAACGCATCATTTCCTGCGGACTTCATGCTGGTTGGGGCTACCAACCCGTGTCCTTGCGGATACTTCGGGGATACAGAAATTGGGTGTAGCTGTACGGTGCAACAGATAAAGAATTACCAAAACAGAATTGGTGGACCTCTTATGGATCGCATTGCTATTCATATTGACGTTTGGCGAACGCGGCCATTGCAGGTCCTTAAAGCAGGAAAAGGGATTTCTTCAGAAAAGCTGCGAGAAGGCGTTTTGCTGGCTCGAGAGTACGCTGAAGCAAGAATGCGTCGTGAAGGCAGTGATGGGTCATCGCAATCGCTCATTAGGGCGTGTGCACTTGAGGAGAGTGAAGAAGAATTCCTCCAAGATATGGCGCGGCTGCATTATATGAGTGGGAGGGGTATC
>JAVWLC010000173.1:4243-5799 GCA_036638175.1 Raoultibacter sp.
ACGCTTTCGATCGCGCGAACTATAGCTGATTTGGATAGAAGACCGGCGGTTGGTAAAGAACATCTTTGCGAAGCGCTCGGACTCAGATTACGAGATGGAGTTGGTGCGCTATGACGATGGCGGTTGTTGAGGAACATGAACAAAAAGCACGAGGAACGCGGGTCGAGTTTACTCGCTATGCGGGACCTAAACTGCGTGGTGAGCGGACGATTCTTGACTTTGGGTATGAGGGGTTTCCTGAAGCGCTCATGTGCATTCCTGATCCCCCAAAGCGTCTCTACGTTATTGGGAATCCCGCAGCGCTTGGTGAGGGCATCGCGGTTGTTGGGGCTCGCAAAGCTACGCCCTATGGAATAGCGTGCGCAAAGAGGTTCGCGGGAGCTGCTGCCAAAAAGCGAATTCCCATTATCTCAGGGGGAGCGCGAGGGTGTGATGCGGCGGCACATCGCGCGGCGCTTGAAGCACGGGGTACCACGGTGGCGTTTCTTGGGGGCGGATGTGACGAGCTGTATCCTGCATCTCACTACGGACTCTTCCAAGAGATTATCGATGGGGGCGGTGCCATAGTGTCTGAACAGGCATGGAACTTCCCGCCGATGAAGTTTGCGTTTAGAGCGCGCAATCGTTTGATTGCGGGATTAGCAAAAGCAACCTTGATTGTGGAGGCAGGCTTGCCTTCGGGAACGTTTTCCACTGCCGATGAGGCACTTGCAGCAAATCGAGAAGTGCTTGTAGTTCCTGGTTCGATAGCATCACCAACTTCACGCGGCGCGAATCGGTTGCTCTTTCAGGGCGCAACTCCCATCGTTGATGACGAAACGTTTCAGGCGGTTATTGACGCACTGTTTGCGCAAAGACCGGCAAAGCGCAGCCATGGAAGCAGCGCTGCCGAAATCCAAGAAACCACCGATGCGCCGAGCGATAATGATGTGGTGCGAGCAGCCTTGTTAGCAAGCCCCATGAACGTCGATGAAATGCTCAGGGCGGGCCTCGCGGACACACTGGGTGCACTTGGGCAGCCTTCCGTAACAGAAGGTGTCTCAGACGCTCTTACGCGCTTAATGGTTCGTCTTGCCGAGCTTGAGCGAGAAGGACGAATCATGCGCTATCCCGATGGACGATACGGACCGCGTGTAGTATGAAGCTCTCATCTTTGATACCATCGAACCATGAAAAAACTAATTGATATCATTGGGGCGGGTCTTGCAGGAAGCGAGGCCGCTTTGCAGCTTGCTGACAGAGGCGTAAGCGTCAGACTTTTTGAGATGCGACCGGCCACGGCAACTGAAGTACATACAACAGATAAGTGTGCGGAACTCGTCTGTTCGAATTCGCTCAAATCGGAAAAGCCTGAGAGCGCGGCAGGCATGCTGAAGCATGAGCTTGCAGAGCTCGGCTCTCAACTGCTTGAAATGGCGTATCAGACACGGGTTGCAGCAGGTGGTGCGCTTGCGGTTGATCGCGAAGCATTCGCAGATTCCGTAACCGCTCGCATTGAAACACATCCCAACATCGAGCTCGTTCGCGAACGGGTTGATACGGTTGCTCGCGATGCG
>JAVWLC010000174.1:0-5774 GCA_036638175.1 Raoultibacter sp.
AATAAAAAGACGTACGGGGCAATACCTTCACCAAACAAAAGCTCCAACGCCCAAGGTCCTATGAACTCCAAAATTATTGCACAGACAATCGCAACACCCGCAATACCAGCAATCGTCTTTATAAGTAAAAGCTTAAATTGCCTTCGCGTGCCTTCAAAGAACTGACGCGCAAAGACATCGAGAAGCGGGCCATAAAGATACACAGCACCCATCTGAATGATGAGAGCAGGCGCAGCAACAGACGCATAAATACCAAGTGCTGCATCGCCCATGTCAAAGTAGAGGTACTGCTTTGGAATCGTGAAAATGGCGCTTGCCGCAACCGAAGCAAGCACGGCAGGAAGTGATGTCTTAAAGAAGAACAGCGCTTTCGAGCGACTTATCCGAATCACAAGCTTTTCAAATTGAGCAGCTTTCGGCTTATCAAAGAGCACCAAGACTGCCAAAGCTAGCACGGTCATTGCGATGATAGCGAGATTAAGATTGGACGTTAGCGCATACACCGCCGAGAAGCCAGCCAGCATTGTAATACCCTGGGCAATGAACGATTTACCGATATAGTCCATACGTCGGTTGACCTGATCAAGACCATGCAAGATATCAATCAACAGACCGACAGCCTTATAAAGAAAGAAAAGGGCAATGGTTACCAGGGAATACAGCGGACACGTGAGCGCCGCGTACACCATGCACGCAACAAACGAGAGACTCAACGTTATACATCTAAATCCGAAATACTCCCCCACGCTGTTTTCGTGACGAATATCTGAAATCTGATAGGTGCCCATCTTGTAGTTGGCGAATGTCCCAAAAATGCCAACCACCGACATTGCCAACGTAAGCAAGCCCGCATCGTCAAAACCACCTGATGAAAGCCGCACTACAAGAATAGTTATCAACCATTGACAGGCAAGATAGATAATCGAGCCCGCCGAGTTCCACAACATATTCGCTTTGATGGAGAGTTGTTTTACGCTCATACCGCACCTCCCACCCATCGCAAGCTTGTCCATCTCATTCCCGCACGAAAGCTCATAACCGAAACGCTTCGCATACGTGAATATCACGGTCATTTTCTGCAGGAGGTGTCGCCCAATCGCCATAAAGTTTGGTGAGATATTCTTCATACCCCGAAGGCGCAAAGTATCTCCGGTCCTCAAAGTCAACTTCAATTGGCTCGAACAGCTCTTTAGCAAAAATCGCTTGAGGATCTTCGCTTCCAATCAGATCGGCACAAAGACCCGTTTCTTTATCTGTTGCATAGTGAGCATTTTCGTCAATTTTACGAGCTGCCTTATAGGGATCCATGCGAGAGAACACAGGATGAGTAACTCGCTTTACTAAGCGCACAAAAGCAGTCGATCCAACAGACGGATCAGCAACAATTAAGCTTCTCACCAGGCCGATACGCACCGCGCGAGAAAACGCTTTGTCTTGCGACGAGACAACATCATCAAGGGGGAAGATATCGATCCACACCCCTGTTGAGTACTGTTTGGCTGCAAAGTTTTCGTAGACTTTTGTTTTGGTATCAACCATTTTCACGAAGGGGTAGATTCCGCTTTCATCGCGATAGGTTGCCAGCTTGTATCTATCGACATTGTTAAGCACGTTGAACTCTTTGATAAACCGCTCATAATCAGCACGCGGCATTACAACGTCCATATCATCATCCCAGGGAATAAATCCTTTGTGCCTAATGGCACCAAGACAACTGCCATAGCCAAGGCAATACGAGAATCCATGTTCACGACAGATGCGATCGAACTCGTCCATAATCTCAAGTTCAATCTGCTTCATCTCATCGATTGAAATCTTTTGCATGCCTACTCCCTCACATTAAGACGCGTGTGCTTAGTTATCGGTACCCAAATCAAGTTCAACAGGCGCATGGTTGCGTCGCTGGTCTTCGGGGGGAAGTTCAGTCCAATCGTCTCCGTACGTTTTGACAAGATAGGTCTCAAGCTCACGCGGACAGGGGAACTCAGTATCCTCAAAACGAAGCGGAACCGCAGGGAGAAACATCGATGGCTTAAAGGGCGGATCAACGGGATACGAAAGACAGACGCAACCTTCACCTGGGTTTTGAGCACCTTTTTCTTCGGCGCGCTGAAATGATGTAACAATTCGCTCTTCCGAAAACAAAAGCCGCACTACCCCGTGAGCAAGCACGCACGCGAACGATTCAAGCGCCCCAAGAATGCCCGAATGAGGCACGTTGATGGCTTTCGAGTGATACAGATACGATATACGCTGCCAACGTGTACATTCTTTGACCTGCTGCTTTGCGATCCCAGGATCAGCGTTTAGCTGCGTATAGACGAAAATGTCAACAAACACACCCTGATCAAGTCCCGCGTCAATGGTTTCGTCGGTATAAAACTTCGTGCCCTTTTTCCAGACCTTTGCAAACATGGGCGCATAACCAGGAATTTCACCAGGACAAGCAACAACATAGGTGTCTTTGAGCTCTTCTTTTGCAATCGGCAAAAACCGCTCATAATCTTCGCGCAGCATTCCAATATCAACATCATCATCCCACGGGATGAAACCTTCATGGCGAGCAGCACCAAGAGCGGTCCCTGAATCGAGAAAGTATTCGATATTGTGTTTCTTGCAGACAGCATCAATGTCCTTGAGGACAGAAAGCTCTGCAAGCTGCAGTGCTCGCAGTTGGGAATTATCGTACATCATCAGTTTGTCTGCTCATCTGTTGCATTCGCGCACGTCGCAGGTTCGGGTACCGCATGAGCCTTCGCAGCGCGATCTTCCATCAAGGCCCGGTTTTCCTTAAGCGCAATTTCTTGCGACAAGACATTCACCTTTTCTCCCAGCTTAGAAACCTCAACGGTCAGCGTGAAGCACTTGATGAATAAAAATGCGATGACGTACAGGAATATAAAGTTCGAAGGCGATTCAATTCCCAGTAGATCCGAGCAGAAAAATGCAATCTGCGGAAACACCGCGGCAATAACAAGGCTCGCAACAAAGAGCAGCCAAAACACCGAGTTTGCGATACTCATTTCTGTCTTCTTGAGCTTTCTCAAGACAAAGAAAAAGACAACGAGTGCTCCCAGAATTAATACGATACGAAAGTAGCCACCCATAGGTATCACCTAAGCCATTGCACGAGAAGGATTGATACGCAGGCGCGCATCATGTACATGATAGATTTCGAAAAACTCAAATAGCTCTCGCCTGTTTCGCGATCACGCATTTCAGCTTGCACTTCGACAACCTTGAACCCCTTACGGATCAGATATGCAAGCGTGTCAGGCTCGGGCCCAAAATCGGGGCGTTTCACAAACTCGTCGATAGCGCGAACGCCGTAGAGGCGCATACCCGACGTGGGATCGTAGAGTTTCTTGCCCGTCGTTACTTTGATGAGAAAGGAGATAAGCGTCGATCCAGCCATGCGCATAGATGCGTTCTTTTTCTCCGATACGAAGCGAGAGCCAATAACAATATCGGCACCTTCTGCTTCCATGGCCTGAGCCATTGGAATAATGAATTCGGGACGATGTTGTCCGTCAGCGTCAAACTGCACCGCGCAATCGTAACCGTTACGCTTCGCATACTTCATGCCAGCCTGAAAACCTGCAGCAAGCCCAATATTAACTGGCAAGTTAAGGTAGTTGAATCCCTCACGACGGCACAGCGCACCCGTCTCATCCGACGAACCATCGTTGATAACAAGGAAATCGACGCCCGGAGCAGCAAGCTGCAGCTCCCTCACCGTTTCAACGATACAATCCTGTTCGTTATATGCAGGAATAATTGCTAAAAGTTTCATTTGCTCATTCCCAAGTACGATTCCCAAAACTCACGCGAAGTCATATAGGGTGCCGCATCGCGATACGCCTTCGACAATTCGTCCTTGCGCTGCTTGTGTTCAGAGACCAAGGCCTTGTAGCGCTTCTTCAGATGACGGTAGCGCGCTTTGTCCATGATGCGCACGTGACCGTTTTCGCCGGTCGCATCAAGCGCGACGAGCACCTTGCGACCCATCGTCTTCCAACCAGGGTAAGCTCCTCTGCTGTAATACACCGCAGCAGGTTTATTTCTGAGCAAAACATCAGGCAGCATATGCCTATCGTGCGGAATCATCTCAAACAGCTTGGTAAGTACCGAGCGCTTATCTTCGCCGCCGAGCATAGAGTAATCAATTTCGAGGTCCCTCATAACCTGTGGGTCAAGCTCGGCTACGGGAATAAGCTTTTCGTTCTTCTTCCCGTTTTGAACCATAAGCTCTTCGCCACTGGCTTCCTGAATAAAGGTTGGTCCCTTGAGGTAATCCTCAAGTCCGTCCAACAAAAGCTCGGCGCTTTCGTAATTCATGGAGCGCATATAGACACTAAACGTTCTTGCAAGGCGAAGCATGAAGAGACGCTCGGAGCTTTTTTGGTCAACAGCAATCATGATGAGGAAGTTGCGCACGTATTGATAGCAATCAACCGAAGCGCGGAAACGACCTTCAAATCCATCATGCCACACACAGATGCCGTTCATGGTCATGATGGTTGGTTCGCTTCGCATGCCGTATTCGACATCATCACAGCGAACAAACAGAGGAAGCGGTAAACCGTTTTTCTCAATTGCGGCAAGCGGGATGCAGCAATACCACCAAGCTCCATAGGCATTTTCGATTTCGACATCAATCTGTTCGTTTCGAACGATGTCTGAAACGGTATCAACCATCAGATCAGGCTTAATGCGATCGTAAACGCCATCTTTACGCACCACAGCAACATCTTCATATTGCTTATTCGGCTGCTCAAGCGCCAACATCGCTCCGCTGACAAAAGCGTCCTTGTACCGATCATTCGCGAGCGCCAGCATGTTGAAGGTGCGCTTAAAGCTCTCAGGGGAAACACGTACGTCATCGTCCATTAAGAGCACGTGCGTGGCACCCATGTCGCTTGCCATTGCCTCCATCATGCCGCGAGCAAAACCGCCAGCGCCACCCACGTTATCATTCGGCAAAACCGTGACACCATCGCTGCTTAAGGCTGCTGCATCAAGCGTGCGACCGTTATCAACGACGAACATATGAAAACGGCTTGCAATAGGCTCATCGCTCGCGAGCACCTCGCGCTTCACCGCTTCAATGTTGCCTTGTATGTATTCTTCCTTTTTAAACGTCGTTGTTGCCAGCGCGAGCCCAATCGGGCGGACAGCATCATCGGCGACTTTGGTGAAGTAGTACGCATTCTTTACGCGTGTTGTTCCACTCGACTTGAGACAGAAGGACACAAGGGAGTTCTCGCCTAAAGGAAGCTCGAGCTCTAGCGGTTCAAAGGCATCAGAGCCATCAAACGCAGCAAGGGAGGTGGTCCCTTGAGTAGTCACTTGGGCGTCCGCTTCTGCGTGCACTTCAAACACATCGCAGGAATCCCCCGCAAGCTCAAGATGAAGAAACACCTGTTCTACAACGGTATAGCGCTTCCATTTTGCTGCGGAAAACGCGTTGAAGTACGTAAAGAAATCAACGGATCCCTCAAATGACAATGCTTCTGCGGCGGCATCATAAGAGCTCGACATGCAACGGTAGTACAACTCGGGATACTGTGCCGTGAAGTCATCGAGCTTCACCAGTACATTCGACAAACGGTACGTGATCATTGCATCCTTTTCTTCCTGCGTAGTTACCAACCATCCATTATAAGATACCGATATAGCCTGATCGAAGTTCCATCAAAATCACCTAAACCGCATGGGTTTGCTCATCCAAAAGTGGGACGAAATAATCAGCAAGAAACCAGCAGTTAGCAGGC
>JAVWLC010000175.1:0-5754 GCA_036638175.1 Raoultibacter sp.
GACCCACGAAAAGACATGCAGCAGGAGCTCACAATGTTCTGCTCATATCGTCTTTGCATCAATTCAGATTTGGGAGTTTCCTAAGGGGCTTTCTGAAACAACATCTTTGATGATGAGGCAACAAACAACGCAGATAAGTCTCGAATCTCTCTGTGGTAGAACTAGGCTCAAAAAGCCTGCATGTCATGTGTAATACCCATCGCTCTTCTCAAGTTATATGCTAAAAAGCTGGATGACATCTCTTCTGTGATGCGTGACCGAGCTACCCTTCAACAAAGAATTTATCCCTTCGCACCCTTGAGCGCCTCGGCTACCGCCGTTTGGATGGCGTTGGAGGTGATGGTCGCACCCGAGATCACGTCGAAGTTCGCACTCTGAGCATCTTCAACAAGCTGAATATAGGTTCCATCCTCGATGGCTTCATAGCCACCGACACCCACCGTTTCTTTGTTGGGCGAGATATCGGTGACGGTTATGATGCCGCCTGTCACATTGAGCGATACCGTGATATCACCGCCCATACCACTTCCTGTACCCTGATATGATCCATCCTTATAGGAAACTGTTTCCGCGGCGGCGGCAGCGGCCTCGGCATCAAGAACAGCCTGTTCAGCTTCTGCCTCTTTAGCCGAAGCCATTGCTTCAGTGCGATCAATCGGAGTAATATCGTTCATCAGGTGTTTACCCACAACGTAGCCGTCGGGCATAGAAATATCACAACCACCTGTGAGCTCACGGCAGTCGCCGATGACATATAAGCCCTCAATGGGTGTCTCACGATCATACTTGAGTGCCCTGAGATTCTCATCAGTGGTAACACCACCGTAGGTGATATGGGTGGCAGGGGCAATGCGATAAGCATAGAACGGGGGATCCACGAGTTTGCAGTTGGGTGCAACGAGCGTGTTGCCCAACTCAGGATCACTGTACTCATCGCAGTACTTATTGAAGTTTTTAACAGTTTGGGCGAAGGTAGCCGAATCAGCGCCGAAAGCCTCGCCAAGTTCTTCGATGGTGTCTGCTACAAACAGAGACCCTAAGCTCTCTAAGGTGGCAATTGGCACGCCAAAAGCATTTACTCCATCGACCACCAGAGAGTTGTTTGCATCAGAAATCTGCAAGGCTTCCATTTCGGGAAGAGCAAGAATTGCGCGGGTCATTTCATTACGACTAGCATCTTCGGCCTTAAAACGCTTGCCTTCATGATTCACACGTAAGAGGGTTCGCAGGCGGTCACCAATTAAGGTGTTCTCAGCACCAGTTACGGCATCACACTGGGTAAGACATTGAATAATGTTCATACTGCCAACCGAACCACCAATAGCCTGAGACATACGGATACCGTCGCCAGTGAGAGCAGCAGATCCATCAGTTAAGGCTTCAGCCATCCAGTAATAAGGCAGCGACACATTGTACTGCTGGAGCATTTCGTGGGATGCCGTAAAGCCACCAGATGCAAGAATAACACCCCGTTTAGCAAAGACCGCAAGTCTGCCTCCATCAGGTTTTACAGCATTAACGCCAACAACGTTGCCATCGCGGTCGGTGATGAGAGAAGTTGCCGGTGTGGAAACTTTGATTTCAACAGGATAATTCTTGGATTCGATGGCACCTTGCAAACCGTTGATCCACCCCTCACCACGTTCGGCACCTTCCAGAGCCGTGGAGTTAGGCCAAGGATATCCAGATCCACCGTAGTTCACAGAGAGTTTAGCTCCAGTCTGCTCTAAAACCCAATTGATATACTCAGGCACGCGTTCATATAGAGCCAATTGAGTCTCGACGAGACCCTCATCCTTGCGTGCATAGTCGATGGAAATCCATAGTGCACTGCCGAAACACTTAGTGGGGTCACCGTTCTTCTGCCAATCCTCGTACTCGGCAATAAATTGATCCCAGTAGCGTTTCTCGCTCTCATTAATCGGACCGCCTTGAATAACATCTTCGATGTACTTCTGTAGCTCGGGAGTAAGGTCTGCTCGAGCGTAATCAGGTGGCACGGGATTGGAAATGCTTCCATGGCTCAACAGGGTGTTGCCACCGACAGCAACACTCTTCTCGAGAACGATAATAGATTCGGACCCAAAATATCCGGCACTGAGTGCTGCGGTGAGGCCACCTCCTCCTGCGCCAACAACAACGATATCAGTTTCCACGTATTCCGTCGGCACGGTTGTCTTGTTTTCATCCGAATTTTTTTCAGAAGTTTCGCTCGTAGTAGAATGGTTTTCAGTCGGCGCGCCTTTCGGGGTACACCCCACAAGAGCGAACGCAGCAGCTGCTACGCCGCCGACACCCATAAGCCCGACCGCCTCGCGACGAGTTACTCCGTGATTTAAATGGGTATTATCTGAGTGATCCCTCTTAGTCGTCATATATCTTCCCTTCTCCTTGGAAATATCTGAGCAGCTTGCACTTTGTCGCAGCCGCCATTACGAGCCGCACAATACACTTTCCCAATAAGGAAGGAGAAGAACCCGCGTGGGTATATTTATAAATGCCCATTTGGGTATAAAGAAGAATCACCTGTTCACAAGCGATTAACCTTAGCTGAAAGCTCCAATATTCAAATCAATCATGCAAGCAGGTATTACTGGCGGATTTGAGGCATTAGGCAAAAGAATTGGTCTTTGGTTATGTCTTGAAAATGCATTTCAGAAAGACTTTGAAGCTATTTATGACAAGACCTGCGTGATGTAAATAGCCCGCTCAAACCTCGTCGTCTGAGACTAGCTTTACGAGCTCCTTGTATGAATGAATGCCACATTTTCGGTATATAGAGCTGATGCGCGCCTTGACTGTCCAAGGGCTGAGATAGATTTCGGCGGCTATCTGTTCGCGGGTCAAACCCTCAAGTAACAGATCTAGAACCCTGTCTTCGCTCTCGGTAAGATGATACTTTTGCGCCAGCCGCTCCCTTAGTAAAGCAATGTTTGTCTCATAACCCTCATCTTCGGGTAATTTGTCGAGCGTAAAGGCTATAGCACTACTTGATCGACTCGGAAGAAACGGAATCGCAATTAGGATAGCCCACACAGAAACAATAGTGGTGAGCTGCCAGGCCGCTTGTCCATCGAACACTGTATGTATAGTCCAAAAAAACGCGACTCCAATACAAGCCAAAGCAACGCAAAGTGCATAGTTTGTTGTAAAAACATCAGCAATAGACAGGCCTTTTTCGCGACACACATCAATAGAGAAAACTATAAGAGCTACCTCACCAAAGATTATCGGAACCTCACAGAACGGGTATATCAAAGCGGGTGCTACATTGAAAAGCAACGGAGTGGTGACAAGCGCGACACCATACATGACGATAGAAAGTCGAATAAGCGCCCCAAACCTCATACCACGACGAGCGAACACCCATAGGGCAATAGTGAGAATTGACGCGAAAGCAAAGACAAGGATCAAGCTAAAGGTTGATTCCAGTAGCCAACCTTTTCCGATAGTAAACAAGACTGCACCCATTCCCATACCCCAAGAGAAACCAAGGCACCCTATGGTTATAACAGAGTAAGGTGTCAGACGATAGGATACTTTTGGTTTACCCTCCCCCATAACATCTTCACTGAAACGACGAAGGGTAATCAACTGGATTACAGCCGAACCCACCGAACATAACCCCATGGTAAGTGAAGGCGCAAAGATCGCTCCCTTCAGTAGAGGCGAAACAACTAACATCGTAGCAAGAACGAGAATATATGATGCGATAAGAGCAGCGATAAAAGCGACATATCTGAATACCCGACTACGACCGAGAAGCCAACTAATCCAAAAGACAAAAGGCGTTGCGCAAAACATTCCAGTAATAATAGAAAGCACACTGCGTACAGCCAAAGCCATTGATGCATCAAGGTATACCAAAACACCCTGAGCGGCCATGCTTAAAAGCTCTACAGCAACATAAGCAATAGCACCGAAATAAAACAACCGCTTCAAGTTCTCATGCTGAGCAATAAGTCTTATCACCATGCACCCTAACGCCACCCCAGCAAAGAATGCCACCTGCATGAGAAGATCGTATTCCCACGATATTGCCTGTCCTGCAGGCTTAAAAGGGGCGCCAAACGGGCCACCTGATAAGGTTACGAGCAATAGCCCGAAGCCTAACCAAGGAAAAACGGTCTTGAAAAATGTACTTTTAGAATTCATGCGCCCATCATTCCCTTACTTTGCGCACCCCAACTGATCGCCGCATGAATTGCTTAATGGGCTCGGCTTAACCCGAAGTTGTGCGCGAAAGAGATACCGTACTAGCAGCAGAGCATACCATAGTGACGCAGAATACCGAGCGGATGGCGTCAATCAGTGCCGCGCGGACAGCGCGATACATTATTATAAGAGTGACACGGGAACAAGAGAGCTCCCATGCGTGACTTGCCTAGGGCATAAGCCAGGAGATCGCTTGGCTGACAGCCAAGCGATCAGGGGTTCGATTCTCCGAGGCTCCACCAAACATTCTAGAAAAACGCTGCTTTCTCACCATTCTAACCATCTGTGGTGAGTAAATGGTTAGAATGGTGAGCATTGGATCGAATCAAGCAGGAGGCGCTATGGTTGTCGGACATGAAAACGAATGCGTCGAATACAAATCCGTTGTAAACGACGGGGCCGTAAAGTCAATCGTAGCTTTCGCTAATACTGATGGTGGAACCCTTTATATCGGGGTGGACGATGACGGTGTGCCTATCGGGCTGGATGACATAGATGCCGAAATGCTCAAGCTTACCAACATGATGCGAAACAGCATCAAGCCCGACGCACTCATGATGACTTCATGTGAAATAGAGACCATTGATGGAGCCGATGTCATTGTGGTGCATGTCGGACGCGGCTTGAGGCGGCCTTACTACCTCGCATCGAAGGGCTTGCGTCCCGAAGGTGTTTACGTGCGAAGCGGCGCAGCGAGTGTGCCGTCGAACGACACCGCAATTCTCCGTATGATACAAGAGACCGACGGGGACACCTTTGAGAAAAGGCCATCGCTCGAGCAAGACCTCACGTTTAAGTATGTCACCTCCGAATTCGAAAAAAAGAGCATCGCTTTCGAAGTAGGCGAGAAGCGCACTCTCGGCCTTCTTGCCGCCGATGGTCTCTACACCAACCTCGCGCTTCTCCTGTCGGACCAGTGCCCCTCGATGATTAAGTCGGCACTTTTCAGTGATGACGATAGGAACACCTTCGTTACGAGGGAAGAATACACGGGATCGATTTTGAAGCAGTTGCATGACGCATATGCGTTCCTGGATTACAACAACCATTACCGTACGCACTTTGAAGGGCTTGAGCGCGTCGACCATCATGACTATCCGTCCGTCGCTCTGCGCGAAGCGCTCGTGAACTCCATCGCCCACAGGGAATTCGCCTTGTCGGGTCCGACACTCGCGTCCGTCATGCCATCGAAGATCGAGATTACCTCCTTAGGTGGCCTCCCCCTAGGGCTGGAGTATCCAGATCTTTACGCCCACATCTCGATGCCACGGAACCGTTTATTCGCAAACGTTCTTTTCAGACTGGAGATCATCGAAGCCTACGGCACCGGTATAGACCGAATGAGGGCAAGCTACGCTGGAAGCGGCATGGACATCTCGATAAAAGTGACACCCAACACATTTTCCGTCGTGCTACCCAACAGAAACGCCGTAAAAAGCTCGACCAACGGCGCTCAGCCCGCAACGAATCATGCCCTCGCGAATAGCTTGTTCAAAAATGGACCTATGACGCGTCGAGATGTTCAGGAAGCGCTGGGAG
>JAVWLC010000176.1:0-5723 GCA_036638175.1 Raoultibacter sp.
AAGGCAGCTGAGGAGCGGAAAGAAAAAGCCGCCGCCGCAGCAGCTGGTACCGCAGTAGCGGGAGCCACTGCAGCCAAAGCTGCTTCAGATGATGCTGCTGCAACAAAAGATGCAGCTACTAAGCCTGCTGAAGAAAAAGTTAAACCGACTGCCGATGAGCTCTATGGCAATAAGCCTGCAGGTGCGAAAGCGGCCGCCAAGCCAGCAAGCTCGTCTGCTGCTGCAAATAAAAAGCCCGCTGCATCGACAACGGCAAAAACAACTACAACGAAACCAGCCGCAAGTGCAAGTACGGCAAAAGCCACGAGTACCGCAAAGTCTGCTGCAACTTCGGTAGCAAAGCCCGCGGCTTCAACGGCCACAAAGGCTACCGCTACTAAACCTGCTACTCGAACCACTGCAGCAAAGACGACAACCGCCGCCAAGCCTGCGGCGAAAACAACGGCTGCAAAACCAGCTGCTGCGAAACCCGCGGCGAAGCCAGCAACCAAAACAACAGCAGCTAAGCCTGCTACTCGTGCTGCAGCCAAGCCTGCGGCAACAAGCAAACCTTCGACTGAAGAAAAGGGGGAATAGACTATGCCTGTCGGTCCTGCGCGTATGCCCCTTTTTGATCACCTTGGCGAACTTCGTATGCGTTTGGTGCGTATTGTGGTTAGCCTCGCAATTGCTGCTGTCATCTTTTATATGGCAACGCCAACAATTACACAGTTTCTCATTGCTCCCATAGCGCCATATTTACCAGGTGGAGCTGACGGTGTCGCCACGGCCCTCAACGTTATCGATCCTTTCGAAGCTTTTGGTGTCCGCTTTAAGATAGCAATCTGGACGGCTGTTGTTGCTTGCATGCCTGTTATCATTTGGCAAATCCTTGCGTTTTTCCTGCCTGCATTGAAGCCAAGCGAGCGTAAGTGGTTTGTCCCAACGTTTGCTGTCGCGGTTTCGCTGTTTATTTTTGGCACCGTGTTTTGTTATCTCATCATCCTAGATCCTGCTTTTGAGTGGCTTACTGCTCAGGCGGCAGGTTTTGCTGAGATTGTTCCTCGAGCGAGTACGTATCTCGATATCATTATTAAGTTTGAGCTCGGTTTCGGCTTTGCCTTTGAGCTGCCTCTTATCGTGTTCTATCTCGTAATCTTTGATGTTGTGCCCTACAAAAAGCTTCGCAACAGTTGGCGTACGGTTTACGTGGCGCTTATGGTCATCTCCGCAATTACCACGCCCGATGCCTCTCCAATCACCATGCTCCTCATGTTTGGTGCATTGGTGGCACTCTATGAGATCAGCTTGCTTATCTCTCGTCTTGTACTCGGTAAGCGCATAAAAGAGCAGTCTGAAGCGTACGATAAAGCTCAGGCTGAAGAAAAAGAATGGCAAGAAGAATGGGCTGCTATGAAGGCTGAACGCAAGAAGGAAGACAAGTAGTCTTGCTGCGTTCGCGATAGGTTTTACCTCGCTGATCGGTGTCGTACTCGTCAAAAGGTGCGGCACCGATTACACTTTTAGTAGCACATTAGAATCGATTGAGCTTGAGGACGGAAGGTTTCGTTGTGCATGAGTTAGGTATCATGACAGGCGTTATGGATTCGGTTGGAACAGCCGCCCGTGATGCTGGGGCTGATAAGGTCCTTAAAGTAAACCTCTCGGTTGGTGTTATGACTGAGGCAATTGAAGACGCGCTTGTCTTTGCGTTTGAGGCGCTGTCGGAAAACACTATCTGCGAAGGGGCCGAGCTCCACATTACCATGGTGCAGCCGAAAAGCCACTGTCTCGAATGCGGGACCGATTATGAGCATGATCGTTTCCATATGTTGTGTCCTGAGTGTGGTAGCTTTGCCGTTCAGTTGCTAGCAGGCAAAGAATTACAGATCGATTCAATTGAGGTCGACATTCCTGATGACGACGAAAGGGCGTAGGGCCATGCAGATAGATATGAAACAACCTATTCTTGATAAAAACGATGAGCTTGCCCAAAAGAACAGGGCGCTTTTTGCGGAGAACAAGGTGTTTGTCCTCGACCTCATGGCAAGTCCTGGCTCAGGGAAGACCTCGACCATCCTTGCAACTATTGATGCGTTGCGTGATGAGTTCAATATTGCTGTCATCGAAGGTGATATTGCCTCCAGTGTCGATGCCGAAAAGATTAAAGCACAGGGCATTGCTGCGGTGCAGATCAACACGGGTGGCGCCTGTCATCTTGAGAGCGATATGATTCGCCGCGCTGTTGATGTGCTTGATTTGGCGCGCCTTGATCTCATTATCATTGAGAACGTGGGCAATTTAGTGTGCCCGACCGATTTTGATCTTGGCGAAAACATGAAGGTCATGATCCTTTCGGTCCCCGAAGGTGATGATAAGCCACTCAAGTATCCTGGCGTTTTTCAGGCTGCCGAAGCGGTGATCCTCAATAAGGTAGACACGATGCCCGTATTCAACTTTAATCGTGATGCGTTTGATGATGCGGTCACCCAGCTCAATCCTGCAGCGCCTATTTTCCCCATTGCAGCAACCAAAGGCGATGGTGTTGATGCGTGGGCTGAATGGCTCGCCGAAAAAATCCGCGCTATCTAAATCGGGCAACCTGTTGGCATGCTTTGAAACGGTGCCAGACAGGTTGAGTTCGACGCATGAGGAAGGCTGTCGGAATGCGAGTGAATGAGAAATACGAGCAGTGTGTTGGCGCGCTCAAGTCGTATGCCACCAATGCTGGTTTTGAAGAGGTTGTCATCGGGCTTTCGGGCGGTATTGATTCAGCTGTTGTTGCAGTCATGTGTGTGGATGCGTTTGGTGCCGAACGGGTTCATGGGGTGCTTTTGCCAGGACCGTATTCGAGTGATCATTCGGTTGCAGATGCGCAAGAACTTGCCGATAACCTAGGGATTGATGCGCAAACGCTTCCCATACTTGAGCCCTATGAAGCCTTTGCGCGCGTGCTCAGTGATGCGTGTGGGGGAGAGTTAACCGGACTTGCTGCCGAAAATACGCAGGCGCGGTGCCGTATGGTGTGCCTGATGGCGCTTTCAAATACGTATAACTGGATGCTCGTCAATACGGGCAACAAAAGCGAAGCCATGATGGGCTACTCAACGTTGTATGGTGATACCGCAGGCGCGTTTGCTCCCATGGGCGGCCTCTATAAAAGTGATGTTTACGCCGTGGGAGCGTGGCGAAATGAACAAGCAGAGCTTCAGGGCTTGCGAGTACCGATCCCTCAAAACATCTTTAGTAAACCACCGAGCGCAGAACTTGCCCCTGGTCAGGAAGACGAAAAGAGCCTTGGCCTCACCTATAGTGAGCTTGATGCAATCTTGCAAGCGTTGATTGAAGAAGGTAAATCGGTTGAACACATTGTTCGCGATGGACTTGGGGGAGGCGTATCAATTCCTGAGACGCTGGTGCGCAAGGTAGTTGCTACCAAGGAGGCTTACGCATTCAAACGCGCGCTTGAGCCGCCGTATCCGCAGGTGAAGTTTTACTAATCCTGTGCGGCAGTTTCTTCATCTGCAGCAAGGGCTGCAACAACGGCTTTACCGACAATCATTCCGAATGCGGCATTCGAGGCTAGTCCATTGACGCTTCCGGCAGCGCAAGCCCCGCAACCATAGACATTCTCAATGGCAGCATTTGCTGCACCAAGAAGCTGTCCATCATCATTGGTTTTTACGCCCCCGAGCGTTTTGTACCTGACAGGGAACTGCTTGAGCGCGTAATACGGAGCGGAAAGATTTTGGAGATAGAGTTCGCGCCCGAATTCACTATCCTTTTTTGCTTCCACAGATTTCCCGTAGGTTTCAAATGTCTTGTCGAGCGTATCCTTCGAAATCTTTAATACGTTTGCAAGTGCCTCCGTTGTATCGAAGGGGCCAATGAAGCGTGCGGCATGTTTACTTGTGTTGAGTGCAACATCACGAGATTGACTCCCTTTTGAAAGCTGCCCATCGAAGACGGTCCACCAAAAGCCGAGTTCTTTGGCAACGCATTCGGTTGCGGATTTCCCCACTTGGTCCTCGCGTGCAAAGCGTTCGCCAAACGGGGAGAGGTTCATGGTGGGCCCAAACAATCCCCATGTGCTGACCTGCGGCAAATCGCCAATAAGCAGTGCTGGATCGTTCATATCTGCTGTAGTAGCTCCAAGGGTCTGACAGAGCTTGAGGCCTTCGCCCATTGAATGTATGGTGTAGCACCCGATTTTCACCTGATCGGGAAGGTTTTCGTTCATGAGAGGCTGGCTGCTGGCAAATCCTCCTGTTGCGATGATGATCTTTTTTGCTTTGACATCGAAGGTTCTGATAGCGTCCATCGTACGAAATCGCATACCTGCGGGTTTGTCGTTCGCATCGAGAATAAAAGCTTCTGCATGCATACCAAGCGTGAAGTCGACTCCCTTTTCAGTGAGTACATTCTTGATGGGAGTCATGACGCTATCCATGTCGCCGATACCTTTTTTAGGGAGGAGGATGGATTCGTTCACGCTTCCAGACGCATACTCTTTTGGATCGGCAAACTCTGATTGATAGTCGGTCGAAACACGGTTTACCCATTCGGCTTGAGCAACAATGAGGTTGTGTTTAAAAGAAAGGCCCTCGGTGTTGCCTTCGTCCTCGAGTTGCTTCTTTCGCGCTTTCCAGGCATCTTCGGCCGTGGTTGTAATGCCTGCTTTGTATTGGATTTCGGTACCTGAAACATGGAAGAGTCCATTTGCCTCGTAGCTTTCGCCACCCAAGAGATCAAGCTTTTCGACAATGAGCACAGAGCGCTTTGCTTCAATAGGATCCATGGCGGCAGATAGTCCTGCAATGCCGCTACCAACTATCAACACATCCACCTCTTTAGCAAAAGAGATTGGAGTTGAGCCAACAATTTGATTTCCCTCAGATGTCTCGGGCTTCGAGATTGCTTTTGTTGCTGCATCGCAACCAAAAAGCGCTCCGCCAACTGCTAAGACAGCAGCAGAGGTTCCAGCCAGCTTGAAGAAATCACGGCGTTCCATGGAAAAACTCAGGGTCCTTTCGATCTACGCGCCTGACATGCAGGCAAACCTTTTTAGGGTTGGTGGACCACGAGTATAGGTGCCCGTGAAAGGAAAGTCACCACCTAGTATTCCTTGCTGCGCAATATCACCACGGCTAGGCAACTAAATGGGTTAGCAATTCATCCTTCTATACCCAAAAGAGGGCATTGTGATGAACTTTTTTGCTGCGAAACGCTGGACAAAAACATGTTCGGCGGCAGGTGCTGAACACCTGCCGCCGAACCGTTGAGCGATAAAACGTTCGTACTCGTTTATGCCTGCAATGCGGCGACTACCGCTTTGCCCGTGACAAGACCGCTACCTGCGTTGGGGGAAAGGTCGCTGCCGCTGTCGGCAACGGTGGATCCGCAGCAATATACGTTGGGGATCGGGTTTCCATCTTTGTCGGTAAGCTGGCTTTCGGTGGTGACCTTCATGCCGCCGTGTGTCTTGTAGCGCTGCGGCATGTGCTTCATTGCGTAGTAAGGAGCTGAGAGCGAAAGAAGGAACAGCTTCTTACCAAATTCAGCGTCGGCACCAGCAGCAACAGCTGCATCATAGGTCTCGAACGTTGCCTTGAGGTTGTCAGCAGGGACATCCATTGCTGCGGCAAGCTCGTCGAGTGTCTCGCATGGTCCGACAAGACGATCTGCCTTGTTCTTCATGTTCTGCTCGACGTTCCAGGCCTGGCTGCCGGTGATAAGCTGATTAT
>JAVWLC010000177.1:0-1497 GCA_036638175.1 Raoultibacter sp.
CAGCATTCTCATCACCAAAGAAGCGAATTTCAGTAATCGTGCCATTCTTCGCCTCAACAAGCGGGCGAGCAAAGCTGCTTGCCTCAGTGGGCTCCGTCAGTAAAATGACCGAGCGATCGCGGCCCTGCAAAGCTCCACCCGTCAGTGAGTCAGGATGGATGTCGCCACGCGCGAGCGCTGGCTTGCTCCAGTTCAGTCGCTCAGAAGCTGTCCGATCCTCAGAAGTAATCCACTCAGCAATTATCGACGATGTCTCATAGCGGTCAATTCCGCCGAGACGAACCATCTGCTCATCAGTAAGACCGGCGGCGTTCTTTGCCTCTTCGTACACTGAGGCAGGAGTTGAGTTTTCGTCACCCAGTACCAAAATACGGGTAAAGCCTCCTGCCGCAAGAGCAGCTTTTGTCTCATCGGTCAGCTCATTGAGGTCAAAATCTGAAAGGAAGATTGGTGATTTTGTAGCCACTGACCAGGGAGAAATAGTCAACGAATCCGGGAAATCACAGCAGCGAGCAATAATTGCCGTATCCGAATGATCAGCACCAATGTACTCAAAAATCTTCTCAGCGGTCTCTTGGCGATCAACGCCGCCAATACGTTCGACGGTGGTCACACCCGCCAACGCCACCACCTCAGCCTCAACATCTGCATTGATAGCATCGGTTGAACCAACAATGACAACACGTGAGACTCCAAGATCATCAACAATTGCAGCGCGCGCATCTGCGCTTAAATGATCGTTTTCAGTCAGCACGATCGGTGCGTTATTAAGATACCCCGACAAAACTGACGCGGTCAAAGCATCAGGGAAGTTATAATCCCAACCCGATGCCAAAATGACAGTATCCTCATTTGCTGCTTCGCGTTCATAGGTTGATACCTGACGCGATGTGCCATAGCGATCGGCACCATAGAGTCGCGCCACACTGAGCTCGACATCGATTTTAGCCGTGTCTTCCCAGATAGCATAATATTGTTCCGCAACCGCCCCTTCACTAGCCAAAACGCTTGATCCTACCGCATGAAAGTCAGCATCTCCAGGACGACTGGTAACCGTTTCTCCCCAGCCAAGCAGTGCGCTATCAGAGGGTGTTGCAGAAAACATCGCGGTTCCAGGAAGTGCAATGGTACTACCCGTATCGGCTGCCATGAAAACGAATGGAACGTTCGTATCGTCGGTGTAAGAAAGCATACGGGTCGTGTTGTAATCACCGATTGTCGCTTGTTCCCAGATACCACCGTTGGGATTAAGTTTAATCCACCCGATATCAACCGCACCTGCGTCGGGCTTGTCTGCGTTACGGACAACCGACCGGCTATCTTTTGCTGTCGCGTTAGCGGTTGCTATGCCGTCGGCATAAAGTTCTGCAGTTGCATCAACGGCTGGGGCAATATACAAGCTCGGAAGGTACTGTGCACCCCCAGATGCCGCAGAAGACGCACCCACCAACACGGGCGAACCATTTGCCTGCAAGGTGGCAACAGGTGTCCCGAACA
>JAVWLC010000177.1:1507-5719 GCA_036638175.1 Raoultibacter sp.
GATTCCGCTGAATACGCTGCCGGCAACGCGGTACCCACATCGTAGCCAACATTACCGCCCTTGTTGATCAAGCCAGAGCTTCCTGCTCCACCCCAACCTGCAACGTTACTATAATTGGCCCAGTGTCCCCCCGTATTTTCCACGAACACGCTGTTTTCAATTGCAACCTCTCCGCGCATGGGAAGAACACCACCCGAAAGTCCACCGCTCATGCCAATTGCGCCGCCCGAACCACTCAACGCTTTATTTTGGTAGAACGTACAGTTCTCAAACGTTACTCGAGCCTTGCTGTATACCTGCACGGCTCCGCCCGCAATGGAACTCGTCAGTTGCTTGCCTTCGTTTCCTACGAAAGTTGTGTTTGTCACCGTTGCAGTAAGATTGATCGAAGCAGATCCCGAGGACACTCCTTCAAACAGAATTGCTCCGCCATCATCGTTTGCTACGTTGTTTTCAAACACACAATTGTCTATCGAAACAGTTCCCTTTTGTTGAGCAGCGTTATAGAAAACCGAAATTGCGCCTCCGTCGTTGCGGCTCGTAACGTTTGCTGTTGCTTTGTTGCCAACAAAATAGGAATCGCTCACGGTGAGGGTGCTGTTGTTACTGCGATACAGGGCAATCGCACCACCCGATCCACCAGCAACACTACCAGACACAGGGGCCTCATTGCCCTCAAAGTAAGTGTGCGTAATTGTAATATTTACATCACTTGCCTGGTCAGAAGCAATTGCACCACCACAATAACCGGCAGCGGTTCCTTTGTTGTTCGTAAACGTGCTTTGCGTGATAGTAATATCCGTATTCGATCCTGTGGTAATTGCAGCACCCCATCCAGAACTGTTGCCATCAAAGACAGTATTACTAATCTCGATAGTTTTGAGGGGGCCGCCTGTACTCTCAAGCGCACGAGCGCCCTGTGTGATCGAACTGTTTTTCACGACCACAGTGCCGCCCGTTATCCTAAACGCTGTTGATGTATGACCTGACGTTTCAAGCCCATCAAGCGTAACAACACCACCTTCCGTGACATTCAAAACTGCACCCGCACCAGCACCTACCAAAGTCATGTTTTGGAGGGTCACGCTTCCTGCTTCAGGGTTAGTGATGGCGAAGAATTTGGCAGCGCTTGAGCTCGTCAAAGTTTGGCCACCGCCATCGATAACAAGGTCATGCCCACCTGTGTTATTAAGTGCTACAGAGCTGGTACTTCCAGCCATGTCAGCAACAAACTCACTCGTCAGCACGATGGTTCGACTCTCACCTGCATTGTTTACCGCATCAATAAGTTCGGCAACTGCATCCACCGACACATCGCCCACGGGCGAAATAGAGCGAGTTTCAATCTCATCTTCAGTGCTCAACGGTTCAACCGTCTCAGGTATCACGCCATCAACAGTATTCTCTTCCGTTCCTGCAGGCTTTTCGTTCTCGCCGACAGCTTCTGGGGGACCTTCATCATTGCCTGCCTCCGGCTTTTCGTTCTCGCTTGGCGCAACAGCATTATCTGATGTCCCCCCATAGGGCTCAGCAAACGCTTGCGAAACAGGCAGGACCATGCCACCGAAAGAAAGTGCGAATGCCAACAACAATGCCATTGACACGCGCAGTCCTTTTGATTTTTCCATTGTTCCTCCTACAGTCATACGTACAATGCAGCCTATATTTGCTACACACTTTGTATCATTTAGAGATGATATATGAAACTTGTTACATATTATCGGATCCTGTAAAAGCTTCATAACTTACATAATCGTTTCCTCGTGAACGGTAGGCAACCACCTCGCTGTGGCCCATAAGCGCAGTATCTTTCACCAGTTCAGTTCGCATTCATCCCTAAAATCAGGTAAAGTAACCCCGTACTTTTTTGCGGCTGTCGCATAGCTGCAAGCAGTGCCGCATGCTTGCACGCATAACCGCGTCAAGCAATCGCAGGAGGAATCTTCGGGGGTTTTAATGGAACAGCGCGAACGCTTCGCAAGTAGACTTGGTTTTTTGCTGATCAGCGCCGGATGCGCAATCGGCCTTGGAAACGTGTGGCGTTTCCCCTACATTACCGGCGAATACGGGGGTGCAGCATTTGTCTTGCTCTACCTTGTGTTTCTTATAATCCTCGGGCTTCCCGTTATGGTCATGGAATTTGCCGTTGGTCGAGCAAGTCAAAAAAGCTGCGCTCGCAGTTTCAACGAACTCGAACCCGCAAAAACAAAGTGGCACTGGTATAAGTGGCTTGGATTTGGTGGCTGCTATCTGTTGATGATGTTCTATACCACCGTCGGCGGCTGGATGCTTGCCTACGTAGCAAAAATGGCAAGTGGCGAATTCAGCGGCCTTTCGGCTGATCAAGTAGGTACCGTTTTCTCTGGCATGCTGGCAGACCCCGTTAGTCTTATCGGCTGGATGCTCGCAGTGACCCTGATAGGGTTTTTCGTCTGCAGCCTTGGCCTTCAAAAAGGTGTCGAGCGCGTCACAAAAGTCATGATGAGCTGCCTCTTGATCATCATGATAGTTCTCGTTGTGCGCAGCGTAACGCTTGATGGGGCCGCTGAAGGACTCGCTTTTTACCTCATTCCCGATTTCTCCCGTATGTTCGTAGATGGTTGGTCAAGCTTTGGCGAAGCAGTTTTTGCCGCAATGGGACAAGCATTCTTTACGCTCTCAATCGGCATTTCCGCCATGGCGATATTTGGTAGCTACATCGGAAAAGACCGCCGCCTCACCGGCGAAGCCCTCAGCATTGGCATACTCGATACCGTTGTTGCCCTCATGGCTGGCCTCATTATTTTTCCCGCATGCTTTGCGTTTGGTATCAGCCCTGGCGAAGGACCCAGTCTTGTATTCGTCACCCTACCGAACGTGTTTGACCAGATGTGGATGGGAACTCTTTGGGGAACGCTGTTCTTCCTGTTTATGACCTGTGCCGCACTCTCAACAATCATCGCGGTCTTTGAAAACCTGTTGAGCTTCTCCATGGATCAATGGGGCTGGACCCGCAAGAAAGCAGTTGTCGTCAATGCTGTAGCCGTGATTGCACTTTCCCTTCCTTGCGCGCTTGGATTCAACGTGCTTTCAGGTGCAACAATTCCCGGTATCGGCGATATCCAATCGATCGAAGATTTCATTGTGTCAAACAATATCCTGCCCATTGGTAGTCTCATCTACGTGCTCTTTTGCACAAGCCGTCGAGGTTGGGGCTGGAAGAATTTCATTGCCGAAGCCGATACTGGCAAAGGCCTCAAATTCCCGCAGTGGGCTTACCTTTGGGTGAAGTTTGGCATTCCTATCCTCATAGTTATCATTTTGGTTATGGGTTATATTCCTAAGTTCCAAATCTGGTTCAGTTAGTGCACAATCAAGGTCTTAGCAAAGCAGGCTCCTTACCCTTGCTGCCAATGCAGATAGTCCTCTATGCACAGAAAGACTGGATTCATTCGTGAAAGCACTTATTGAAAAGGTACCAATCCCCGCCGCAGGCGTTGCACTCGGCCTTGCGGCTCTCGGCATTCTCCTCCAGCCTCTTTCAGAGGCTTTTCATATCATTGCTGGCATACTTTCCTTGTTCATGGTGATTATGCTTGCCCTTAAAATCATCATCTTCCCTCGCATGGTACGCGAAGATCTCAAGAACCCCGTGTTCGCAAGCGTTAGCGCCACGCTCTTCATGACTCTCATGCAGCTTGCAACCTATCTTGCACCTGTTGCCTATACCGCCGCTTTTGTCATATGGGTTGCTGCCATTGTTGCCCATTTTGCGCTCATGATCTGGTTTACCCTGGTCTTTGTAGTGAAGTTCGATCTCAAAACCGTGTTTCCTACCTACTTTATTACCTATGTCGGCATCATTGTTGCATCACTCACTTCACCCACCTTTGGTATGCAAGACGTTGGTCTTATCATCTTCTGGTTTGGTTTTGCCTGCTATATGGCGCTTCTTGTTGTGATCAGTTTGCGTTACCTCAAGCACGAAGTTCCTGAGTCAGCAAAGCCACTCTTTTGTATCTTCGCCGCACCTATGAGCCTATCGCTGGCTGGATTTCTTGCCGTTTCACCTGATCCAAATGCTATCGGAATCGCCGTGATGGCGGTGTTCGCTCAACTGTTTTTGGTTCTTGTGATTTCACAGATGCCCAAGCTTCTGAAGATCAAGTTTTATCCTAGCTACGCCGCTATGACCTTCCCGTTTGTCATTTCGGCGTCCGCGCTTTTTAAAAC